>NZ_KB895573.1:0-191908 GCF_000374885.1 Bacillus sp. 105MF
TTAATTAACATATAAGAATAGGCATTCATAGATTTTGCAAATAACCCAGCCTTTTGCAAGGTTTCTTTCATCTTCACTTCATTTGCTGAAAGAGACGTATCTCCATTGTTCGTTTGTTCAATTTCACTTGCAAAAGTTGCTACTGGTGAGACTACAGAAGTTGTTGTCATAGTTAAAAGCGCCGATGCAACGATTAATTTGTAAGGGATTTTATTTAGCATTTCGTATTCCTCCTAATATAGGTTTTGATTATAAGTTCTATTCTTGTTTAAAAGCGATGTCTTTCGAAATGAATTCTGCATCTTTATGAATATCACTCCAACTTTGTTTAGCAGCTTTTAAATCATCAAGTATTAAAGAGAATTTATGTTCTTGCATAGAGTCGATATTATCATGTAAATCTGTATAGTTGGCCCCCATTTTATTCCATTGTTGTTGGATGCTTGTTAGAGACAGTATTGCTTGATCCACTGTTTGATACAGATCTGTCAAAGTTGCTTTCGCGTTAGTAAGCGAAATAACTGCTTGGCTAGCAAGATCGGCTTTCGTACTTAATTCTCCGATTTTTTTAGAAATTTCGTTATAAGAGTTCATATGATTAGACGCCGTGACACCAGCTGCTGTTCCTAAACCGATACCAGCTGCACCGAGAGCCGAAAGTCCGCCAATAACGGCCGGTGTTGCTGTACCGCCAGTCACAACAATTACTACCGCTCCTGCAATAGCTCCAATAACTAAAATGGCTGCTCCCAATCCACCACCGATTGACCATGCTAATACATTGTTAAAATGCTCTGTCTGAGTAGAACGTAGCTTCTCAATTTCAGCTTGAATTTGTGGAATTAGGGCATTATTTCCGGCTAATAGTGCCGTTAATCCACCTTTCCCATCTGGGCCACCAACATTATTTTTAAACCCTATAGAATTGTCATACAGTTTTGCTTTAAAGTCTTGTAACATCTTAATTACTTCTGTAACTTCTTTTGAATTTGTATTAATTGTAGTGATTAAATCATTTATGCCCTCTTTTAACTCTGCTTTATCTTTCTTTTGTACAGCAGCTTCCAATATATCGTAATAATTTTTAAATTGTTCATCGTAATTTACAATATTACGTGCTGTTTTTTGAATCTTCGGCTTCGCTGTATCTAACCAATAATTCGCATTGATTCGTGACAGTTCCTGATTAAGGTGAATATTTTTAATTAATTCTGCTCCTTCTGAACCTAAATCAATATTGGATAAATTTACATTTGGTTGTTTAATCATTGTTTTTGCATACAAATCCATTACAAGAAGATTAGATCCTGTTCCAGCTAATGCTTTCTTCAGTCCTTCAGGCCCTAATTCATAATTCCCTACTTTTTGTTCTTGAGCGGTTTGTTCCTGGGCAAGTACATGAATAGTGTTACCGTTAGTAGCAGTTATAAATGTTGCTAGAGTGGCTACAGCTAACACTTTAAATGGAAGTTTTTTCATAACTATTCTCCTTCTCAGTTTTTTGATAGATTCTTATAATCTCTGTATTATTTTTATTAAATTCGAAATATTAAAACTTATAAACTTGTTCTTCAAGGTAACTTGTTACATTTTTTAATTGTCTTAATGTATCCTTTTGAGACTGCTGGTCAGTTGTATCAACATTAGTAGATAATTTTGTAATACTATTTTTGATTAGACCCAAATCTTCTTTATAGCGTTTTAATAGGTCAAGTTCTACATCTACTTGATTTGCAAATGTATGTAAATCATTTTGCATAATAAGAAGCATAGATTTTTGTAAATCTGCTACTGTTAGGTTCTTTGTTAAATCATAAAATTTTTGGTTTTGTGTCTCTAAATCTGCTAAATGTGCTCGCTGTTCTGCTGTTAGTTTATTTACTTCAGCGAAGGCACTATATGTTTTTTTAATTTTTTCAGGGTCAATAACTTTCGTAAGGTCATACTCTTTTGTCTTTGTAACTGCAGCTGCAGCTATTTCAGCTTGTTTGCTTTTCTCAATTGCTTCACGAGCTTCTTTTTTGGCAGCTTCAATCTCTAAAGCAGATTTACCTTTTTCTTTCGCTTCTTGCTCTGCTTTTTTCTCTGCTTCTAAAATAGATTTGTTAATTTCTTTTCCTTTGTTATACGCTGCCACCGCTGTTTGGGCAGCCGGTTCAATGATATCTTTTGAAAGATTATAGACTTCTTTGAATATAGTAAGTCCTTGTTCATTTAAAGCTCCCGGTAACAATGCTATTTGTTGTAAATCATTTTGAATTGATTTTTGGGTATCTTGTAATTCATTTTTTAGCTGGTCTATTTTCCCTGTTCCCTCTGAACTTAGTGCACCCTGTGCTTTTGTCACATCAGTATCGAGATCTTTAAGTTTATTATCAAGCTGTAATTTAAGATCTGTTAATTCATTAATCTGACGTTGTACGTTTTCTTGGTTTGTCATAGCTTTATCTTGAAGAACTTCAAGTCTATCCAAGAACCCTTCTTTATCTTCTTTATTGTCTACAAACTGTTTTAATGTTGGGTAATAGCTATTAAATTGAGTTACAAATCCTTTACTTTTTGAATTTAATAGAATTAATTTTGGATAAAGTTCCGATGACCATTCTGTCATATCTTTCTTGATTAGGGATTGGTTCGTATTTAAAGATGGAACTTCCTCTAGCTGTACATTAGGACTCATTAAAGCTTGATCTATATATGTTTGGATTAATTTAGATTGCGCACCTAATTTTCGTAATGATGAGGAAATATCCGTGTTCTCTTGTTGCGTTTCTGCCTTAACGATTGGCGTTGCGAGAGTATTGATAGGAATAGCTGCCCCAGTAACAATGGATGTTATTAAAAATCCTTTAATTATTTTATTTTTCATTCCGTACACCTCTTCACTATTGTCTTTTTACAATCTTATTCATATATCTTGAACGACCTAGCGCTAGACTCTCTCCTTGCACACGCTTGAGGAAGGAGAATTCTTTCGGATAGAGTGTTAAACTCTGGTTATTATTTACTTCTCATAGAATGTAAGGACCTTACTTCCCCCTCATTTAAACACTATGTTTTTAATAAGTAAACAATAAAATTCCATCATTTATATTTAATAATTCGGATATTTTATATTCATAATATAAAAAAATTATATTAAAAAAAGTTAAATCTTATTAATCACTTCACTAAGTGAAATAATTATACTATGATAATTAAACCTAAAATATAGTGATTTTCATTGATCTATATTAACCTCTTGCTAAAAAATGTTTTTAATATAATTTAATGGTACTTTATATGTAATTTTACTTTATTTGGAAATGCACAATTACATATAAATATAGTCATATCAACCATAAATAACTCATACTATTATTATCTTATGAATAGTAATTTGATTTTCCATAAACATTACAGGGGAAATTTTCTTCTAGGGGTTCAGCCGAGATACGTGTAAAAACGGGGCACAGTGATATAATATTTACCAATCTATTATTATTTAGGTTGTAATTAAAATGAACATTTTTGCTATAGACAGCAATATTAAGAAATAGATTATTAAAACAGTATTCCTATTACTTTATTATTTTATAAGATGGATCTAATTAACTTCCGATAACGATTTGAAAAATGCATTTTTCTATTTAGGATTATCACTTCATTATTTAGGAGATGTTAATCAGCCTATGCATGCAGCAAACTTTACTAATGTTTCGCTTCCAGTTGCCTTACACTCAAAATATGAAAACTTCGTCGATATTGTAAAAGACAATTATAAAGTAAAAGATGGAAATGGCTATTGGAACTGGAAAAGTGTAAATCCAGAAGATTGGGTCCACGCTTCTGCAGTTGGTGCAAAAGCTGATTTCCCATTAATTGTTCATGATAAGACGAAAGAGTTATTTATAGACGCCACTGTATCACAAGACGCTGCTGATAAAGTGAAACTTCAATCAGTGGGGATTTTCTCCATCCCCCACTGATTATTAGTTGAACGAATCGGGCTTTTACGGACAGTTTATCTCCCACCTAACTTCTTTAGAAAAGCGTAAGCGGCTCGCTCAGAATCGCAGGACGTTGGAGCCCCCGACAGAGAGGCGCTTTTTGCCTCGTCCGAGAGGGCGAAACGACCGGAGATTCTAGCCGCTAGAGCTGGACAATGCTTTCGCAGAATTTTGAGGCGGGAGTATTACTGCCCACAAATAGCGGAATAAACGGCGTGTTGAAGTAACACCGGTGACCGGAAAACGTTTAATGGAGGCGCAACGTATTACAGCTGGATATATCCACTTATAGTTTGATACGTATGTGAATCATAAATAATAAAATAATTGAAAAAAGAGAGTCCCTTTTCCCAAAAAGGCACTCTCTTTTTTCAATTAGATAGTTTCTCCATGATCTAAACAAAGTAGATTAGCTTTAGCTGATGGCTCTTCAATAGATTGATTAGCAACACCAAAAGATAAAATCCCTGTAAAAATCATTACAGTTAAAAGTACTTTTTTCATTATTTTTAGGCTCCCTTCTCCAAATCTTTTTTGTCAGCATCTAGGGCAATGTGAAAGAATCTACTGGCTTTTTCATCATTGCTTAGGTCATAGAATTTACTTCCGAGAATTGAAGCATATTCTTTTACATGACCCCATAGATTTTCTTTCTTGAAGTAATATATTCCTGTCATAATAACTTTCTCTATTTCCTCAATCTCTGCTCCCTTATTCAGTTCTCTTAAGATAGCAAAATGGCACTTATATTCTTTAAGTTTTGTAAGGTTATATCCTTGTTCAATTAGATCTGCAGCAAGAAAATTTTCTCCTAACTTATAGTATTCCCTAGCTAATAAAAACATAGTTTTAGGGTTATTTTTTAAAGAATCCTTTAAATACTTAATCGCTAGCTCTGAAAGGTTTTGATCAGCATATAATAATCCTAAATTATGTTTCACTTTAGCTATTAGTTGTTCTTCTCCATATTTTTCAAATATTCTAAGAGCTGAAATGAAATTTTCCTCAGCAATTTCATACAGCCTAAGTTTAGTACAAGCAAGTCCTATGGTGTTTTGACAGGAAGCAACTTTCATTTCATATCCTGTATGCTTCGAAAATACCTCTTTTGCCTTATTAGCATATTTAGCAGCCAACAACGGGTTTAAGGATTGATAATGGAATACTGCAAACATGTAATCAAATTCAGCCTTTTCTAATTCATCTGGAATAGTTGCTAAGAGTTTTTCAGCCTTCTCATATTGTTCTTTAGCTTCATTATGATTTCCAACTGAAATTGCATAAATAGCTTTGAAGAAATGATAATAATATTTCAAAAATGTTTCGGTTTGTTCTGGAAATGGAGCAATCTTTTCTAGACAGTCTTTAGAACCATCTATATCACAAACCAGTAAATTATATCTAAAGTTAAGTAGGGAATAATAGATAGAGATATTAGAGTCTTCTTCAATACTATGAATATTTCTATCAATCTCTTCTTTTAAGTGTTTAGCTTTTATTATATGTTGAGAAATAATTGCATTATACCAACTGCTTAATAATGTTATTATTTCTTCTTTTGCTATTATATGTGTATCCATAATATTCTTCATCCTATTATATTAATATTATAACAAAAAAATTTCCGACATTTTATTCTGTAAAAAGCTAGATAGTACCTAAGGTACTATCTAGCTTTCCATAATGTTGTCGAAACAATAGCAGAACCTGGCCTACCCTCTTGCTTATACAACCATTATGTGTTGAGTCCATCAATACGGATAAGAACTATATTTCTTACTTACTTAATTTTTGCTGCATCAAAAGCTTTTTGAACTGCTTGAACCTCAGTTGAGTTCGCCCCATATTTATTTGCTGCAACTCGAAGGCATGCCGATCTCAATTCGGAGAAACCAGAAGTCATGTTTAATTCATCAGTGTTTGCATAATGGAAAATATCAAACATTTTATCCTCACCAATACCTTTTACAGTTACACCGTTATGAGTGCCACCTTTTGCAATTAAATACGCAACTTTATTAATAATACTTGAGTTGAAATGAACACCTCCATTATCCCATCCATTAAAATCGTTAAATTCACTATAATCATCTGGATACGGTACTCCAGTTGAAGAAGGAACTGAAGATGGATTTGCCATATCACGGAAAACTGATCCAGTTTGTTCTCCCATTGTCCAGTTAAATTTCCCCTTGTTTATATATTTCTCAATAGCTGTTCCCATAATATCAGATAACGCCTCGTTAATCGCACCAGATTCTCCAGAATATTCAAGATTAGATTCGCTAGATGTAACCGCATGTGTAAATTCATGTCCTGCTACGTCAAATGCCTTTACAATAGGATCTCCATATACAAGCATGCTACCATTATTAGCACTTAATGCGTTCTGCCAATTCTTCGGATCATTTGTATCTTCAGAATCCCAGGCATGTACAACTGAAACTACTTTTTGTCCCTTATTATCAAAACTATTACGCTTGTATTTATCTTTATAAAAATCATATACCTTTGTTGCTAAGAAATGAGCACTTACCGCTTTTGGATCATTAAATGTTGTTGAAGTGCTAGTTGCT
This sequence comes from Bacillus sp. 105MF, assembly GCF_000374885.1. Classification (NCBI taxonomy): domain Bacteria; kingdom Bacillati; phylum Bacillota; class Bacilli; order Caryophanales; family Bacillaceae; genus Bacillus; species Bacillus sp. 105MF. The sequence continues at coordinate 6,566 of NZ_KB895573.1, forward strand.
AGTGTACCAGGGTAATAGCTTTCCTCTTTAGTAATATCTCTGTAATTCACATCATACGTTTCAATTCCTTGCCCTCTAGTGTAATCAGCAAGTGCATATTTCCCATTACTTTGTTTAGAAATACCAAATGTACGAGATATACCTAAATCATCTTTTCCTGTTCCAGTTAATGATGTAAGATTGCTTTTTCTACTTTCCTTTAAGGCTCCAACAAGCTTTTCACTTGCTTTTAAATCTGATTCTTGTACCATATTTTTTAACATATCACCATTATGAGCATTCACTAAATAGGTTCCAGATACATAGTTTGGTGTTGCAGCAGCAAATGTAACTTGGTATGCATTGCTGGCTTGTCCATTATTTTCATCAACAAAAATAACTTCCTTTACTTCTGGCTCAGAAATAAACTTGATATCATTGCCGTACTTCGTATAAATATATTGTTTCGCTTCTTCTTGTGATAGATTAATAGGCTTCTTTAAATCTTCTTGTTTTAAATTTTGTGCGCTATCTCCTGAAACACTTTTAATAACACCCTTTTTATCTACGTGTGCAGTCAATTGATGCCCATATACTTCTTTTCCCTCATATGTTTGTTGCATACGCACAAGTGTAGTTCCATCATAAGAACCACGCTTTTGAAGAACCTTATAATCTACTCCCGTTTCTCCATTAACTTGTTTTGGAGACAAAGCTTGCTCTGTCTTCTCCTTAAGAGCATCTTTCACTACATTTTCTGGTGCCTTTTGTGATGGTCGTGTAAGTTCACCTGTACGAAACGAATCCTCTTGCATTTGAACTTGTAATTGATCTGTTTCCTCTGCATGACCTAGTCCATATGGTGTTACAGTTGTTAAAGCTAATCCTGTTGTTAATGCAACTGTAGCTAATGTTTTTTTATTTTTCATGTTTTTCACCTCGTATAATTTTCTGAAATATTAAACTTGTAAAAAGTATACTGTCTATTCTTGTCAAAAAAAAGAGAAAATGCCGAATTTATGTAACATTATGCAAAATTACATAATTTAATGTCGATAATCCGTTATTTAAATCCAATTATTCTAGAAAAAATTAATGTTTATAATGAATGGGATATTTTAGAGGAAAATGGTTGAAGAAGGTAATTCTTTTAGTAGCCGGTTACGTGGGCCAAGAATATATATTCGAGGAGAGAAATTATACTTCATACAGTGTTTTTATCTCTTTTTTACTTTATATGATGGCAGAATGGATTGTGGAGGAAACAAATCAGGAATCGTATTTCATCAGAGTTTATACATGAAGAGATCAAAGTTTTTACTCAAGACATACTAAAAACTGCTCCTATTAAGAAGTTTAGGCTGTGGAGAAAGTCTTCTCCACAGCCTATGTTTGTTCCTGAACCGCTTAAAAAAAATATTCACTATAGGAGATAGCACTCATAGCCGTTAAGTTAAGAAATTCATTATTCTCTAAAACTAAAAAATACGCTGCATTCTCAAAAGAACTAACTGTAGAGAAAGAAAATTTTCGTTTTGGGGGTATTTAATTTCGTTAGGTTGATGACGATGGGGTGCTACCCCATTACTTGAAAATCCTCTTGAAACATCTATTATTTACTTTCATAAAACTCTTCTTGTATTCCTTGAATTAAAGGTGATGCTTCCCCAGAATAGAAAATCCGTAAATCATGGAGAGATCTCGTGCAGCCAACGTATAATAGTTTCGCATCATGCTTTGTACCTTTATAATGTACTTCATCAACATCGATAAGAAGTACCGCATCAAATTCTAGCCCTTTTGCTAAATACACAGGTACAACTGAAATACCACCCTCATATTTACTTTGGTTTGCTTCGATGACGTTAGCAGTGATTCCTGTAGCTGTTAACTTTTCATATATATCACGACATTCATCATCTGTTCTTCCTATAACAGCAATCGTCTTCACATTTTCACTCTGCATATGTTGTAGAGTCTTTACAATTGCGGCAAATTGATTGTCCGTAGAAATAACCTTTACTTTCTCACCACTACGGAAAACAGGGGTTGCGAGCCCTACTGGAATTTCAGCATTTTTAATGACTTCATTTGCAAATTCAATAATTTCTTTTGTAGAACGATAACTCCTCGTCAGTTCATAATAACCGGTTTCTTGAAATACTTCTTTAAAGTCATTCCAGTCTTCAATCCCTTGATAATCATATATTGCTTGCGATAAATCACCTAAAATCGTAAACGAGTTACCCATTGTAATTTCTTTTAATATATAAATTTGGAATGGTGAAAAATCTTGTGCTTCATCTATAACAACATGGTGGAATTTTTGCCCGATTTCGATACCTGCTAATCGATGGTGAATATGAATAAGAGGTGCTAAATCTTCTACATACACTTCTTTTTTACGACAATTTTTTTCTGTTTCCTGAACAAGTTCTTCAGGTAAAACTTCCAATATTTCTTTTTGCTTCATCATCGAACTATAAAATGATAACGGGCTCATTTTAGGCCAAAATTTCATATAGGCATTTAATCTCTTTGTAGCTTCTTTTTTTAATGCTTTTTTCTCATTTGTTCCTTCAAACTTTTTAAGTTCAATCTCAATCCAGCGCTTTATTCGGCCGACTAATCTTTCTCTACGCTTCCTTAATGGATAGTGCTTATATTCCACTTGCATCCATTTTCTAATTTCTTCCACTGTAATAGATGCTTTATCCCATGCCTCAAAATCTTTTGTTGGTAATAAATTCTTTTCAAATTGAACAATATTTTCTTCAATAAATGACTTAAATTTCATCGTTCCTTTTAATTTACCGAGCATAACCTTTTTATCATCGCGATTTATCGAAAAAGCTTCTTTCAACTTTTCGTCAGTATCTTTCAATTTCACCGCATCATCTAATGTATTTAGCGCCCAATCTTGAAATGTTGTTTGCCTAATATTTCCTACACCAAGTTCAGGAAGTACACTAGAAATATAATCTAAAAACAAACTATTTGGAGCAAATACAATCATTCTCTCTGCCTCTAGCTGCTCGCGATATTCATAAATTAAAAAAGCAAGGCGATGTAAAGCGATTGTTGTTTTTCCGCTTCCTGCAACCCCTTGAATTAATAATGGCATGTTTTTCTCTGCACGAATAATGTCATTTTGTTCAGATTGTATCGTCGAAACGATATCTTTTAATTTATTATCCTTGTTTTCACCTAATCGATATAGAAGGAAATCATCTGCAAGAGATACATCTTCACTTCCTTTTACATATGTATCAACAACACGTTCCAGTTCTCTTTTGCGAATAGCAATGTTCCTTTTTAAATACACATCGCCCTCTACTAAGCCATCTGGTGAATGATAAAAAGCCGGTTCTTCACCACCAGTAAACGAATAAAACATACTAGCAACAGGTGCGCGCCAGTCAATAACAATTGGTTTCATCGTTTCTTCATCAGAAACACCTACTTTACCAATATAAATCGGGTTTGGTTCTGGCTGTCCATCCTCCTGAAAATCTAATCGCCCAAAGTATGGTTCTTGCACACCAATACGTAGGTTTTGCCGATTTGACTCCCTCATACTTTCAAGTATTTGTTCTTTAAAATCCTCACCATAGTAAACTGGAATTTTTTCCAATTTGTCTAGTTGTTCATCCATTGTAGCTAAAGTTTTTTTCATCCGCTGGAATTCTTCTTCAAATATAGTACTCATAATGCTGATTCCCTCCTGTCCGTTCAAATTTTTCAGTCGAGATACAATTGTATAAAAAATACATTTATAAAGTCAATAGTTCGAGCTGGAATTTTCTAAAATATAAGAATACAAGAAAAAATCCCGCCTTTTTTCACTATTCATTATTTAATTTTTTCTTTTATACGATAAACATTCGTACAAAAATGTTCATTGATAAAATAGATAAAGGCATAAATAAAATCCCATCGCCATCAAATATGAAATTTATATGCTAAATTCACTTATTAAGCTATTAATTCCCAGTCGGAGTAAATAAAACCATCTTTTTTGAAGTGTAATTGGTCCTATCAATTTTTCACTTACATGCTGGAATTACATACTTGCCAAATAAGTCTAAGGATGAAAGCACTTTATGATGTTCCAATCCACCAAAACTCATTACTGCCATAAAATTCGTAACACCTATTTTCCTGTAGGACTGAATTTGTTTAATAACTTCATCAGGACTTCCTATTACTGGATTGAATTTATGTTTAAGGTCTTCATATGAGATATTCGTCCCACGCGGAGTATTCATAAATAGTTGATAAGGATCTTTTGCATTGGATTCAGCATCTACATATGTTTCACCAACATGAACATGAAATGCAACAGGGATTTCTAACTGGTCTGGATTACCGTATCCTGATTTCAGATACATATTTTTGTACGTATCAATCAGCTTTGCTAATTCATCCCGTGATTTACTAAACCCAAGACCCATGAAATTGCTTCCCATACTAGCAACATGACTAACACCTTTTTCACTAGAGGTTGCAATCCAGTGAGGCGGAAACGGAGCTTGTATTGGCTGGACACTAAGTTTAAGATCATTGTATTGAAAAAACTTTCCTTGATGGGAAAAAGGCTTACCTGACCACGCCTTACGTAACACTTCTAGAGACTCGTTAAAACGCTCAGTTTTGTCCTCCAATGAAATATTATAACCATCAAATTCCTTCTGTGCATATCCACTACCTAACCCCAAATCTAATCTTCCGTTTGATAAAAGATCAACCATCGCATAATCTTCAGCAACTCGTATAGGGTTGTGTAATGGAAGTACTGAAACACCCACACCAAGGCGAATTCTATTCGTCCTTTGAGATACCGCAGCGAGCAGAACTGCTGGAGAGGGATTAATACCAAAATCTGAGAAATGATGTTCTGTAAACCATACTCCGTCAAAATTCATTTCTTCAGCCCGAATGGCTTGCTCCAATACCTCATTATAGAATTGTCTAGAAGTTCGGGATAATTGATCGGGGTAATTGTCAAATATTGTTAATGTACTAAATTTCATTTCATATCGCTCCTGATAATTTTATTTAGCTTCTTTATTTCACGGATTGTTTTCAAGAAATCTAGATGATAATGTACTTAAAAATAATCACTCTAATTTTCCGAATCATTCCACCTACGGCTGATTTCTAAACCATAATCCATATCATAAACTTCTTTTATAGCTTTAACCTTTTCAAGACTCTCTTGGCTAAATACAGGTTTGTTTTCAAAAGCATGAAGAACTATTCTTTCAAGAAGAACGCCTAGTGAAATATCATGATACTCTGCCATCGCTTTCAAAACTTTTACCATTCTTTTTTCCATTCTAATTCCAGTTTGTACACGTTCAACTTTAATTTTTTGATCTTTTCCACTCATTTTTTCATTATGTTGTTTCATAATTACACACCCTTCTCGCTAAAAAAACAATGTTTTGTTACCTATATAACAATGTACTATTATAATAGTGTCGCATGTTTTGTCAATTGTGTCATTATATTATCGATTTAACATAATGGAGTCTCGCCCCATCACTATCAAGATAATATAAAGTGAAACTTTAATCAGTGGGGGTTGTCTTCATCCCCCACTGATTATTAGTTGAACGAATCGGGCTTTTACGGGCAGTTGATCCCCCACCTAACTTCTTTGCTTTCGCTGAATTTTGAGGTGGGGGTCTTACTGCCCGTTAATGCGGGATAAATTTCTATCCACATAATGAAAAAAACGCTATTCTTTTTGTAGAAATATACAGAAAGAATGGCGTTTTTGATATAAATTTATCGATTTCTGATGAACTAGAATTGGTTTCTAAAGAATTGCAACGATGCATGTATACGGGATAATTCCTTACTTCCCTTATCGATTCAATTTCGATAACTCGCCCAATCACCAGTAATTATTAGTCTCTGTAACATCCCGTCATTTTGTGCAATATAGACATATGCCCCTATACTTCTATCCCCAAAATAGATGGTCTGTGTAATCCGATCATATAAATCTTTTTCTGGATTACCTGTATATTCTTCAAGTTCATCTAATTTTTTTAAAATCTCATCACTTACTTCATATACTTCTCCATATACCTTATTATCACTCGAAAGAATCATTGCAGGATAACCTTCATTTGTATCAAATAGTTTCCCATGAGTCCATGCTTCTTCAGCTATACATGTTGCCCCATGTAAATAATGGGCATTTGCTTGTTGTTTTCTTAAAGTGCCATAAACAAAAACATAGTGCATTTCCCTGTCCCCTTAATACTTCTCTATTTTCTTATTTGTAAATAAGCACGAATCATAAAGTAACTCACTTCATCTGGAAGTTGTTCTTTAATAGATTTTAATCCGCCTTCTGCATGTTGTACTGCTGATTCAATAAGAGATTCGTATTCTGCTGGAACGAAACTTGGCCAATCTACTTCCATACCTTCTTCATAACAACGAATTAAGTGGTTTTCGACAGTTTGGCGTGATAGGTCTCGTTCTTTGGCAATTGTACTTAACTCGGTTCCCTGTTTATACATTTCATACGTTTCTAAGTGAGAATTTGCTGATGCTTTTCCAGATTTTTTTCGTTCCGTAACAACTTCTGTTTTCATCGTTTCAGCGTAATCTGGGTTTTGTTCCATAAAATGAATAACTGCTTGTAAGAAGTGAGAACCATACTTCGCAAGTTTATGCTCCCCAATCCCGTTTACTTGTAGTAACTCATTTTCACTTTGTGGCATTTTCGCACACATATCTTTTAACGTTTGATCAGAGAAAATAACAAACGGTGGTACGCCTTCTCCTTGTGCAATTTCTTTCCGCACTTCACGTAATATCTCAAACAGTGGATGGCCCCCTACAATCTGTCTTGTTTCTACTCTTTCTTTCCGTAACACATTTTCATTTCCGAGTAATACTTCTTTCCCTTTGGCTGTTACTTTTAAGGTTGGATACGTCCCGTGTTCCACCGCAATTAATTCTTCTGAAATTAAAAACTCGATAAACTCACTTACTTCTTTTACGCTACGGTTCGATAAAAGACCGTAAGTTGGTAATATACGGAAATTAAATTCAATTACTTTTTTATTTTTTGATCCCGTTAATACTTGTGCAATCATTTGCTTTCCAAATCGCTGATTTGTTCGAATCATACACGATAAGACCATTTGTGATTCTCTCGTAACGTCGACGCTCTCACGTTCATCCGTACAATTCCCGCAGCGTCCACAATCTTCTTTCGGCTCTTCTCCAAAGTACTCTAGAATAAATGATTGTAAACATTGTTCTGTATGGCAGTAATCTGTCATATGTTGCAGTTTTTCAAGTTCATTTGAGAAACGTGATTCCCCAGTAGATTGATCAATTAAAAAACGCTGCACTTGTACATCCTGAGAAGAATATAACAAAATACATTCACTATCTAACCCATCACGACCAGCACGTCCTGCTTCTTGATAATAACTTTCCATATTTTTCGGGAGTTGATAATGAATCACATAACGAATGTTTGATTTATCTATCCCCATACCAAATGCAGATGTCGCTACCATAACACTCACTTCATCACGTAAAAATCGCTCTTGCTGTTCATTTCGATCATGATCATTCATTCCAGCATGATAACGTGCAACTGAAACGCCTGCTTTATATAAATCTTCATACAACTGATCAACAACTTTTCTTGTCGCTGCATAAATAATTCCAGATTCCTTTTTATTTTGACGAATATAATCCGCTAAATATGCATTTCGGTCCTGTCCTTTGATTACCGAGAACGATAAATTTTCCCGTTCAAACGTTGTCATAATTGTATTCTTTTGATCAATTTCTAGCGCACGACAAATATCTTCACGCACTTGCGGTGTTGCAGTCGCAGTTAACGCAAGTACAAGTGGTTTTTCTGGAAGATAGTCCAATATACGATGTATATGTAAATAACTTGGACGGAAATCATGTCCCCACTGCGAAATACAGTGAGCTTCGTCAATTGCGATCATCGGTATCTTCATATCAATTAATTGATCTACAAATTCCATTGAATCAAGACGCTCCGGCGCCACATATAACAACTTATAATGACCTTGTTTCGCTAATTGGATTCGTTGATTTGCTTCTGTAATTGAAATAGAACTATTAATATATGTAGCTGAAATCCCGTTTTGTACTAATGTATCTACTTGATCTTTCATAAGTGAGATCAAAGGTGAGATAACTAATGTCGTCCCCTCAAATACTAGTGCTGGAATTTGATAACAAATTGATTTGCCACCGCCTGTTGGCATAATACAAACTGTATCTTTTCCAGCCAATACATTTTTAATTGTTTCATCCTGCCCTCTACGGAATGACGAGTAGCCAAAATAGGAAGCTAAAAGTTCTTGTGCTTTTGTAAACAAAAAAGATTCACCTGCTTTTCTTAGTCTTTCATCTATTAATATTATATCATTAGTTAAAAGTTACTGTACTCTCTACTTCTCTCCATCCCTTCGCATGCTTACGAATAATCATTAAAAACTCATGTAAAGCTGGAGAAAACCATTTATTTTTATGATATACAAGTTGTGTTGCAAACTTTGCTTCATTTAAAATAACAGCTTGTAGTTTCTTGTCTTTCTGCTCTTGCCCAACCGTAATAATTGGTAATAAAGAAATTCCTAATCCGCACATGACACATTGCTTTATCGCCTCAATGCTCCAAAATTCAAATGTACTTTCATGCTGAATGCCTTGTCTTTGTAAATAATGCTCAAAAAATGCTCGATAACTGCAACCACGTTCCGTATACAAAAACGTTTCCTCTTGAGAAAATTGGACATCTTGCGAATCTGTTTGTGTCACAGTGTAATCTTTTGGAAAAACAAATGCCATTTGCTCCATGACAAGTTGCTCAATATGTAAATCCTCTTCCTGACGCTCAGTGTCTAAGAGGAAAGCAATATCTATATTTCCACTCTTTAAATCATTTCTCAATTCCCGACACGTTGAAGCTTTTAATGTAATTTTTACTTTTGGATACTTCTTTTTATATTCATGAAGAATAGAGGGCAAGCGGTAAATTGTTAATGATTCTGGGGCACCAATTACAATTTTTCCAGTAATCTCATTATCCACACTTGGGATTTGTTTTGCTTTCTCAGACAAAGCAATCATTTCATTTGCATAAGGCAGTAGATGCTTTCCTACATCTGTTAACACCATTTTTTTCCCTAATCGATTGAATAAAGGCTGTCCCATTTCTTGTTCAATTGCTTGAATATGCCCTGTTACAGTAGATTGTGCATATCCTAAATAGTCGGCTGCCCGTGTATATCCTCCTAACTCAACAATTGTTTTAAATGTTTTTAAATGCCGAATCTCCATCTCAATCTCTCCATTCTAACATCGCAATTTCCGATTAATAACTTCATATATATCTATTTTACTGATAGATAAACTCGAATTACAATAGAAGAAACACAATTTTTCAAAAGGAGATGTATACATATATGAGAAAGAAAAAATTAGGACCAGTACTGCTCAGCGGTTTAATTATTGGTCCAATTTTAGGGTCTGGGATTATTTTACTTCCTCCACTGATCTACAAAACAACTGGAGATTATGCCATTATCGCTTGGCTACTTATTATGGGAATTGGTTTTCTATTCGCTTCCTTATTTGGTAAGTTAAGTATTCTCTTCCCTAGTGAATCTGGGGTTGCACATGCGGTAGATCAAGCTTTTGGACCTTCTATGAAGCAATTAACTTCTATTTTCTTTATCATAGCAGGTTGTCTAGGACCTACAGCTGTTCTTATGACAGCCAGTCAATATATAGCGGCTTTATTTTCAAACTTTAAAGTTCCATTAGAGGGAATTGGTTTTCTTTTAATGTGCCTTTGTGTATTGATTTTATTATTAGATATATCATCTATTGGAAAAATATCATTTGTATTTTCAACAGCTGCAACCGTTCTTTTATTGAGCGGTGGAATTCGTTCTATCCCTCATTTTCGATCGGAACAGCTAGTTCAAACATCTTTTTCTTTTGGAGATTTTGGATATAGTATTTTATTGCTCTTTTGGGCTTTAGTAGGTTGGGAGATTATTGGGAATTACAGTATGGATGTCAAAAATCGAAAAAAAACCATCCCACAAGCAATTACGATAAGCACACTTACTGTAACGGTTGTTTGTCTTGTCGTGGCAGGCGCCACACAATGGATTGTAATTCCTAGTTCACATCAAGAAGACTTACGAATAACAGCCATATTAGCTACTTTATTTGGAGAGTTTGCTGTTCCTCTTATCGCTTTTATTACTACTGTTCTTTGCATGAGTACATATTTATTAGTTGTTGGCGGGGTCTCGCGTCTTATCGCTTCCGAAGCAAAATATATAAAGAAATTATATACACTTTCCTATCGTACGAAATCGAATGTATCAATCTATTCTTTACTTTTCTTAATCGGCGTACATACCATTGTATTTATCTGTCTTCATAACGATTTCATTACAGTAGAACAAATTGTAGCCATTGCAAATGCTTTCTTTATCTGTAATGCCATTTGTGGAATCTTTGCAGCATATAAATTATTACCAGGTCTCTTTAACAAAATTCTTTCTTTAAGTTTGATTGTCTGTTTTCTTATCATTCTCTCTTTCTCTTCCATCTGGATTTTAATAAGTATTGGAATACTAGTTGGTTTCTATGGGTTACAGTACTTCAAAAACAGACCAAATACTTATGAAAAGGAAATTTCAATACGATAATGAAAAGAAAAGATTCTCATTTAAACTATTTCTCACACAAATTACAGATTCATTCCCATAATATATCCGCATCAAACTAAGGGAGGTTTATTTATGAAACGCAACAATAATCTAATTGTTTTTCGCTCTTCGAATAAACAACTCAAGGTTTCTAATCGTGATGCTTGGAAATATGAATCTCTTTATAAATATAGAACTTTATTCTCGTATAGGAAGATTTTCACAGCTCTTTTCAATCTCTTTTTCAAGAATACAAAACGTTAATATCTTTCATATAAAGTTTCTCAACATATAACCTATGGACTTCATTCATTACAATTGATAACGTTTAATTAATCTGTTGGATTAAAGCCCCTTCTTACGACCTGCTTCTTACTTGCAGGTCTTTTTTATTCCTTCATTACTCTATGAATTGAACACAAGCGTAAAAATTCGACATATATATGGCTACCGTAAATGTCTGCTTAAAATTTTTTCTCAATACACAAAACCCTTTCCATTTGTTACGATAAAAGTACTCCAGATGGGTTATTGCTCATCAACATTATCTAGTTAAAGGGACCTGCTGCGGGAAGTAGGTCTCTTTGACTTTGTCTGAAAGGTTTCTTATAGCCCCCATACTAGACATTCATTTGGACACATTTACCAGGTTTCTTTCCAAGAAATTCATGCTAAGATTACTTTGTCGAGTTCGACATTCTCGACAATACCCTTATGAATCCCTGCAATTTCCCTTGCAGGGATTCATTTCTTTTATATTCACTTTTAATAACATCTACTTCAACTAAATTCCCTATAATTTACTCAAGAATATTTTCTTTAAAATTCTGCATAAATCCAACTCTATAATATTTTTTATCTTCTAGAAATCCCTTAATAATATTTACAGTAATCTTTTACCATTTGCCTTACCACTTTACATTTAACATGTATCGATATATTTTATTAATATCTTTTTTATTTGTAGGAGGAAACGTATTGATTAATGCACTAGGTCTCGCTTTTATTCTTTCTAATAAACCTGAAAAGAAGAAAAAAGTTTATCTTAATGATAGATTTGCACTAATAGACATTATTGAATCTAAAGATGTATATGATTCTGAAGGTAACCCACTAGTAGAGCTAACATGTAAATATAGTATTTATTTGGATGAAAAATACTATTGTAAATCTCTCGAAGACTACACTGGACAAGTATTTCCTTTCCTAAGTACAAAAATTGGCAAAGGTCTTGTTAGAAATTTAAATTATTATTTTTCATATGTTGATGTATACGATAAAAAACCACCAGTTAAAGAAATAAGAAACCTTATGAAGCAAGTAATAAACTATAACGTTTAGTATGTTCTAAATGGAAATTCTCTTAAAAATAGAAGCACCCGATTTGGGTGCTTTCCACTTATATTCTTTTGTTTTGGTTGTTGTACTAAAGACTGACAATATCTACATAACATAACTACCTCTCCCATTAACCCATTCCATGTTCAGCTATATGCACTGGGAAATTAACATCTTTTACATCAACAAAAAATGGATCGCCCATTAACTCCTCATCTAGCTTTTTTCCTTATAAGTCTATATTTCTAACGATACATAGCACCCTTATGTACAATATAAAGTGAAACTTTAATCAGCGGGGGCTTACTGCCCGTTAATGCGGGATAAATCGAGTTCTTTTAACTTTTACTGAATCTCGTTATGATTTCCAACCGCCCACTTCAACCTCTGCAGCATATATCCAATTCCTTTACAGCCTTCTAACGGATAGGAAATCATTTCTTCCGGATATAACTTTGTCACTACTTTTTTATGCTTCTTGCCTGCAAGCAGGACAATTTCATCAAAGTCTAGCAAGTCTTTTTCAATCATCTGTCTTTCTAATTGTTCCATACTAATAATCTCATTACTTTTCGAATTAAAAGCAAGATCATAGTTTTTTTCTACTATATCAGTTGGCAGTAAAAATCCATGTTTAGCTGATAAAATAATCCAGTGTGAAAAAAATTGCGAAGCATATGCTTGGCATGCTTTTCCGAATGGACTAATGTATACATCCTTTGCTTCTGTTGGTCCCTTATCAGGATACTGATCCCAGATTTTCTTTTTTCCACATGGAATGATGCATAGCCTTTTCATTATTCCCTTTTTCCCTCTTTTCTCTTTCGATCCTATATATAATTTGTTTTATTTTTTCATTATTACTTTTAAGACATAGTAATTACTAATGAAATCATAGCATTTTTAATTCACAGATAAAAATATCAGGTTTTTCTTTTCTTCCTACCCAAGTTCCATTTTCCCTAAATGAAACATTAAAATAACAGACCTTAATATCCGAAATTTTATGCTTCCTAAAAACAAAAAAGGACAAGCAGACTATATATCTGTTTGTCCTTTCCTTTTCATCCAAAACTTCTCTTATAGAGTTTGGAACGTTTCTGTTAATACAGGAACGATTTGTTTTTTACGAGATACAACACCTTTTAAAGTTGCTGTATTGTTTTCTAATGTTACGTTGTATGCTTTTTCAACAACTTGTGTCGCTTTACCGATAGCAAGACCAACAGAATCGTTAGTTAAGATATCAGTCACAACGAATAAGAATAGGTCTAAACCTTTTTCTTCTACTACTGCAGAGATTACTTTTTCTAATTCCGCTTGGTGTACAAGAACGTCGTTTGTATCAACAGCGTTTACTTGTGCGATTTCAACTTTTGCATCGCCCATTTGGAATTCTTTTGCGTCAAGAGAGATTAATTGCTCCATTGTTTTACCGCTTAAATCTGCACCAGCTTTTAACATTTCTAAGCCGTAGCTTTCCGCGTCAACACCAGCGATTTCCGCTAATTCACGAGCTGCAGCTACGTCTTGGTCTGTGCAAGTTGGAGATTTAAATAGTAAAGAATCTGAGATAATTGCAGATAACATTAAACCTGCAACTTCTTTACGAATTGCAACGCCGTTTTCTTTGTACATTTTGTTTAAGATTGTAGCTGTACAACCAACTGGCTCGCAACGGTAGTATAAAGGATCGCTTGTCTCAAAGTTAGCAATACGGTGATGATCGATAACTTCTAACACACGAACAGATTCGATATCGTTAGCACTTTGTTGACGTTCGTTATGGTCAACTAAAATCACGTTGTCCACTTCGTTTGCTACTGTTTCAACAAAACGCGGTCCTTCTACTTTAAAATGATCTAACGCAAATTGAGTTTCACCGCTGATTTCACCTAAACGTACAGGCTCAGCATTCATTCCTAATTCTTTTTTCAGCTCTGCATAAGCAATTGCAGAACAAATTGCATCTGTGTCTGGGTTTTTATGCCCGAAAACTAGTACTTTTTCCATGATTTCCACCTCTTCATGAAAAGGATATCTTAAAGAAGCAAATATGACAATATTTTAAACACATTTTTTATAAATAAAATAAAGGTTCTGCCCTATTTTAAACAAAAAAACATCTTACTTCTCCTATATAAGAGGAAAAAAACATGAAAAGCAGAATAAAATCATAAAAAGTCCATTTATTAAAAGGAGGCTTTCCGTTATGCCTATTATCAAGCTTGAAAATGGTGTGAACTTATACTACGAAGAGCGCGGAGAAGGTACGCCCATTCTTTTTATTCACGGCGTCTGGATGAGCAGCCGTTTTTTTCATAAACAAATCCCTTATTTCAGTGAAAAATATCGTGCGATTTCAATTGACTTACGAAGTCACGGGCGCTCTCCCCATATTGAAACTGGACATACAATTACAAACTATGCCCATGATGTGCATGCTTTTATAGAAAGTTTATCTTTAAAAGATGTTATCTTAGTCGGTTGGTCAATGGGGGCATTTGTTGTATGGGAATATATAAAGCAATTTGGAGAACAAAATATTAAAGGTTCTGTTATTGTTGATGAATTAGCATCAGATTTTAAATGGCCCGATTTCCCTATTGGTGCCTTTGATTTCCCAACACTTATTCATTTCATGAGAGAAGTTCAAACAAATCAAGTTGAGTTTCTAAAGGGTTTTATCCCTCTCATGTTTAAAAATCCCCTTTCTACAGAAGATTCAACTTGGATGCTTGAGGAGGTAACAAAGGTTCCAGCATCTATTGCGAGCGCGATTTTATTCGATCAATCTGTTGTTGATTATCGGAAAGAATTAAATGCAATTACAAAACCAACTTTACTTTGTTTCGGTAGAGAAGAAAAATTAATTCCAGTTGCTGCGGGCGAACATTTACACGCACATATTAATAACTCTCAACTCGTTATTTTCGAAAACAGCTGTCATTGTCCATTTCTAGAAGAAGCTGATCATTTTAACAATGTGCTACATTCTTTTATTCAATCACTGTCATAACGTATTTTTCAAAGGACCTAGTATGTTAAAACTTTAAAACTCATTTTTTAATCAAAACAAAAAGGCCATTTAAAACAATGGCCTTTAAAATTAATTTCTGCACAATTCCTTTTACTCAAAATTTTTATCTTCTATTTTATTAAGTTCGCCCCTTACCCACGATGCTTCTAAAGTATCTTCTAGGAAACGAGAAACCAACTTTAATTCATTTGGATTATATCTATTTAAAAATCGAATAACTCCTCTATTACTTACATCATGCAACGCCCGGTGTAAGTAAAACAGTTCTTTTCCTAAAGAGGTTGTTTTAAATAAGATTTCCTTTTTATTATTTGGAATCGTTTCTGTCGTGATTAATTTTTTAGTAACTAATCCCTAACGCAATGAGCTGTTTTTCGCGTTTTGTGAATGCACCTTCCTGGAAACAAGCTTGTGTAAATGCATGATATGTTTCTGTGATTTCTGGAATTGGTTTTAAAAAATTTCCAATGCCTTCTTTATAAATGAAGTAATACATCATTTATAAAACCATGTTGTTGATATATTATCGTAAAAGATATAATTTTCAGTTTTTTAACCTTAAAAATATATAACGCTACAATTTCACACTATCATCTACTGGTACTTTTCTTCTAGAAATTTCATTTTCACCTTCTTTACACTTTTCTTCCCAAAATACAACACCTTCAAGCCCTACTTTTTTAGGGTCAAATATTGGATCTTTCCCTTCTTTTTTCTGCGTTTCATAATCTTTTAATACTTTTAATGCCGTCTTACTTAACAATAAAATCGCTAAAAGATTCAGCCATGCCATACTGCCTATCCCTAAATCTCCAAGATTCCATAAAAGTGAAGCTGATTCCACACTACCGACGTAAACCATAATTAAAAATCCGAATTTCAAAATCGTTTTTAACCATTTAAATTTCAATTTATGATCCAAGTAAGTAAGTGTAGTTTCGGCAATATAGTAATATGCTAGTAGAGTTGTGAATGCAAAGAAAAAGATTGCGATTGAAATAAATAATGGACCAAAACCTGTCATAACAGTTTCAACTGCTTGTTGTGTGTAAATTGGACCTGCTTCAACATTCCCCATATTTTTCACAATGGCGCTCTTTCCTTCAGGTATGACATTGTACATCCCTGTTATTAAAACCATGAGAGCTGTTGCTGTACATACAACAATTGTATCGATGTAAACCGAAAATGCTTGTACTAACCCTTGTTTAGCAGGATGTGATACTTCAGCAGCTGCAGAGCTATACGTTGCTTCTCCAACACCAGCAACATTTGAAAATACAGCTCGTTTCACTCCCCATGCAATGGCTGCTCCAACAATTCCGCCAAACATTTCATCGATTCCAAATGCACTTGAGAAAATAAGTGTGAACATATTAGGGATTTCCGTTATATTAGCAATTAAAACGATACATGTAACAATTACATAACCAATTGCCATAAACGGTACTAGAGTTTGAGAAACAGCAGCAATTCTCTTTACTCCGCCAAAAATAATCGCTGCCAGCAATACAACTAAAAATACACCAGTCATATATTTACTAATACCAGAAGAATTTTCAAATCCAACCGCAATGCTACTTGATTGAATCCCTGGCAATAAAACGCCGTATGAAATCGTCACGACAACCGCTACAATGACGGCAAACCATTTTATTTTTAAGCCTTTTTCAATAAAATATGGTGTACCACCTCGATATTCATTTCCTACCTTACCTTTATATACTTGAGCAAGCGTTGACTCAACGAATGCACTAGCTGCTCCTAATAGAGCCATCACCCACATCCAAAACACAGCTCCTGGACCACCAAAAGCAATAGCTGTCGCTACACCAGCAATATTTCCAATTCCGACCCGGCCCGATAACGCTAAACAAAATGCTTGAAATGAAGATATCCCGGTCTCTGAGCTCTTTCCTTCAAATAATAGTTTGATCATCTCTTTAAAATACCGAATTTGTAAAAACCGAGTAGCAATTGTGAAATACACGCCTGCTCCTAACGCAAAAATAACTAATCCTATACTCCATACTTGTCCTACTAACCACTCTACTAACTTTTCCATCCCAATCCCCCTCATAATTGTGTGAAAAAGAGTTATTTATTGCGTGCTTAAAAAATAAAACGGACAACCTCACCGTTCATTCAAGTTGTCCGTTCACTCTTCCTATTTGATCATTATTTTATATTAACCCAAACACTCTTTACTTCCGTGTAGTTATCAAGTGCATACGACCCTAATTCGCGTCCAATTCCGGATTGTTTGTATCCGCCAAATGGTGCCGCTGCATTTTCTAAATTATAATCATTAATCCAAACGGTTCCTGCCTTTAATTTATTTGCGACTTGATGTCCAGTTTTAATATTTTGTGTCCATACACCTGCTGCTAATCCGTAAGAAGAGCTATTCGCTCTTTCAATTACTTCCTCAGTCGAATCAAATGGCATAACTACAACGACTGGTCCAAATATTTCTTCCTTTGCGATTGTCATATCATCTGTAACATTTGTAAAAACTGTGGGCTGCACAAAATAACCTTTTTCAAATGCCCGTTCTCCCCCAGCTACAACTGTTGCTCCTTCAGCCATTCCTTGTTCAATATACTTTAGCACACGCTCTTGTTGTTTTTTAGATACGAGCGGGCCCATTTCTGTATCCTTTTCCATCCCAGCACCAAGCTTAACTTTATTCGCCATTTCTACAAGTTCATCTACTACTCTTTCATAATGTTTCCGGTGAACGAACACACGAGATCCTGCGCTACAGTTTTGACCATGATTATACATAATGCCTTGAAAGGCACCATTAATAGCTTCAGATAAATCGGCATCTTCTAAAATAATATTTGGTGACTTACCTCCAAGTTCTAACGTTACATGTTTAATTGTTTCAGCAGATTGACGCATAATATATTTCCCTGTAACTGTCGAACCTGTGAAAGCTACTTTATTAATATCATGATGGTTTACGATTGCTGCTCCTGCTTCTTGTCCGAAACCTGGAACAAAATTTACAACACCGTTTGGAAATCCCGCCTCTTTAAAAAGCTTTGCAGCATATAGTAAAGATAACGGTGTTTGCTCTGCTGGTTTTAATACAATCGTACATCCTGTCGCAAGAGCAGCACCCATTTTCCAAGCGGACATAACTAACGGATAATTCCAAGGAATAATTTGACCAACAACCCCAATCGGTTCATGACGTGTATAATTTAAATAATCTTTTGAAATAGGAATTGTTTGTCCTACAATTTTTGTAGTCCAACCAGCATAATACCGGTAATTTTCTACTGTCGCTGGAATATCATCTTCAAGCGCAATTTGATACGGTTTCCCATTATCTAAAGCTTCTAGCTGCGCTAATTCTTCTTTATGTTCTTCAATTAAATCAGCTAATTTATATATAAGATGTGCTCTTTCTGCAGTAGTCATTTCAGACCAAGGGCCCGTTTCAAAAGCTTCTCTTGCAGCTTTCGTCGCTACATCAATATCTTCCGCTTGCGCCTCACTCACTACCGCAAGAACATCCTCTGTAGCCGGATTATATGTTTTAAACGTCTTTCCACTAATAGAAGGAACAAATTCACCATTAATAAACAATTTGATTTCTTCATTTAAAAACGCTTTTACTTTTGATTTTAGCTCCATGTTTGTCGTTAACATATTTTCCCCTCCTCCTTAGTTTAAACAGCTGAATTAGCCGTTATTTGTAATAAAATCTGTTGAAGTTTTTGATCTTCTTCCTGTGTCAATCCTAATCTTGGATAACGAGATGGACCTCCAGTTTGTCCGTGTAACTCCATTGCACGTTTAACAATTTGTACGTATTTCCCTGACCCTTCTAGGAATTCACAAAGAGGCAAAATTGTATCATTAATCTCCCATGCATTTTCGAACTCTCCATTTTGAAAATGCTCATACATTTTTGTAACAAGTCCCGGAACGATATTACCCGCCACAGAGACCCATCCAGTAGCACCAACTAAATATGATTCCATAACTAAATCTTCGGATCCGCAAAAGACTTGAAAAGCACTCTCTCCTTGTCTTACTAAATCTCTCACTTTACGAATATCTCTGCTAGATTCTTTAATATGTGTAACATTTTCACATTCTTTTCCTATTCGAAGCATAAGCTCTATACTCATATCAACACCAGAGGTAAACGGGTTATTGTATAACATAATTGGTATATTTACAGCATTTGAGATTTCTTTAAAATGAAAGTAGATTTCTTCTTCTTTCGGTTTACAATAATAAGAGTTAATAATTAATACACAATCTGCGCCATGAGCTTCTGCATGCTTCGTATATTCAATCGTTTCTTTCGTCGTCTCTGCAGCAGTTCCAACAATTACAGGAATGCGTCCATCAACTTCTTTTAATACCGTTTCCACCATCTTAAATCGTTCTTTTTTTGATAAACTAACAAATTCTCCCGTACTTCCATTAATGATGATGCCGGCAACCTTCTGCTCAATAAAATAGTTTACGTTCTGTTTCACTCCGTTCCAATCAATCTCTTGAAATTCATCCATCGGAGTAATTAATACTGGAAATGCTCCTTTTATACTTTTCATCATATTCTCTCCCTTACATTTCATTTGTTTTTTCCACATACTATATTAACCGTTATTTTAATAAAAAGCCTACTGGAAATGGATCAGTAGGGTCTAATACAAATGTTTGCATACCTGTAATAAACCCTCTGCTTGTGAAAGTAAATGTATATCCTTTCTCTTCCTTATTCACTTTTTGCACCTTCACAAAACTATTAAAAATACTCTCATTAATAAAAGGTTCTTCCGTACGTACATCACCTATAGAAAGGCTACTTATATACGAAACACTTGTTGATGCGAATCCAGGCGAACGTACAATATAGTCGTCATCCTGAAACGTAATTGTTTTTATACGATTCTCTTTTATGTGGGAAGAATCTACTAAAACGACTCTTTTTATAAGTGGCTGCTTTGGCATGGACTCAAGTATAGCTTTTCCCCAGTTCTTTAATTCAAAAATGTTTTCAATACAAATTTCCGGAGAACATTCCTCTTTCTGAAACACTGCATATACTTGATCAGCTTGTATGAGAGAGTAGTGTATATTTCCAATAGGACTATGTAGTGGTAGATTCTCTTCGATTGAGTAACACACTTTACTTTCTAGCGATACAGAAACGACTTCATCCTTTTCTACATGTGCACGGACTAAAAACACACCGCATAGCGTTTCAATTTTGTATTGATTTGAATCGCTTTGTTTTAAGTGTCCACTTTCAAGTAACATAGTTACTACCGCGACAATCCCACCGTAATGAAGAGGAATTGCTCCTTTATGATTAAAAAATAATACAGCTGCATCAACTTCACTATGAATAGAAGGAACGACAACACATCCGTTTAAACCTATGAACCCACGTGGTTCATTTAATAAAAGCTGTATTTCCTCTGCTAATTCACCAGAAATTTGTTCATTTAGTTGTTCCAAACTATGATAGTATTTACACGGTACGTCTTTAATTACACGAAACGCTTCACCAGCTACGTGTACATCTACTGTCATATACATTTTTTGAATCTTCATTTCACTTCCTCCGTTTCATGTTCCATCGGCGGAATTAGCAAAAATCCTTCTTTCAGTGGATCCTCTTCATTGTAAAAAAATCTATGCATTCCCATTAGCCAAGCTGAACCAGTGATCTTTGTTACTACAGCTTCAATGTTCTCCACATATGTTGTATCTATTACACTTCCTTTAAATAACGAGCCAACAATACTTTCATGAACAAATTCTTCTTGCATTGTAATTTTTTTATTAGCGTATAATACAGCTAGCTTCGCAGATGTTCCCGTACCACATGGAGAACGATCAATTCCTCCCGGCGGAACAACAACGGTATTTTTCACATGTGCCGTTTCATGGGTAGGATCTGTGTAAAATTCAATATGTGTTACCCCTTTTATAAATGAATATTGCGGATGAATAACTTCAAATTTTTCATTAATCGTATTTCTTATTTGGATCGCTTTATCAATTATTGTAGAAGCATTTTCTGGCACTAACTCTAGACCAAGCGCTTCCCCATCGATAATGGCATAGAAGTTTCCGCCATATGCGATATCAACATCTACATTTCCAATCCCTTCAACATGGACAGAAATACTCTTTAGTAAAAAAGCTGGTATATTACAAAAAGATACTTCTTTTGCTTTACCGTCTTGAACAGAAATATCCACTTCAACAAGACCAGCTGGTGTATCCAATTTCAAAGAAGTTATCGGCTCATATACAGGTATTAAACCTGATTCAACTAAAGCCGTACATACACCGATCGTATCGTGACCACACATCGGTAAATATCCACCTGTCTCTATGTAGATGACACCTATATCCGCTTCTGGATGACACGGATCTGTTAATAACGCCCCAGACATCACATCATGACCGCGCGGTTCATTCATTAACAATTTACGGATCCAGTCGTACTCTTTCTTCATATGAAGCATTTTTTCTGCCATGTTCTCTCCTATTAATTTTGGAAGTCCGCTAATTAACGTCCTCGTAGGATTTCCACCTGTATGCGTATCAATCGTCGTAAAGACTCTTTGTGACCTCATCCGTTTAACACCCTTTCTGTAAAACGATTCAAACGAAGCGGTTCAATCGGAATTGATGTTTCTCTTTCGTTTAAGAGCTCTTCAATAACTTTCCCTGTAACTGCTGCGAGACTAATTCCATCCCCTTCATGTCCTGCAGCGATATAATAGTTTGGAATATGTTCTACTCGTGAAATGATCGGCAAATGATCTTCTGTCCATGGACGCAGGCCAGCGTAAGAACGAATAACCATCATATCTGCCATTTTTGGATAAAAACGAATCGCTCGATTCGCAATACACTTAATTACTTCGTTGTTTATCCTCGTAAGAAATCCTACAAATTCTCTACTACTACCAATTAAAAAATTTTGACTTTCTGTTGGTTCAAACACGAGAGCTACACCGTATTTTTCAGTCAAAGCATCGACTTTCCGTTTCCCACCAAACTTAGAAATTAAATAACCAAATTCCATTACTTTGCGAGAGCCTACATGTTGTTGCCTTGAAGCTACGATAATATGTCCTTTTCTTGGCTCAATCGGTATAGATAGGTCCAACATTTCTCCAATTTTAGGGGCCCATACTCCCGCTGCGTTCACAATTTGCTTTGCAGTAAACGTTCCATTTGTCGTTTCTACAATAAAGGAACCATCTATGGCTCTCCTCATTTCTTTTACTTCTGTATGCTTAAAAGATTTTGCCCCCAATTTTTCCGCTTCTGCAAGAAGTGAAAAAGCAAGGAGATACGGATTTACAGTCGAATCTGTTGCACATTCTAAACCACCTAATAAATCATCAGCGAAAAACGGTGATTCTTCTCTTATGTCTTGTCTATCAAGCATCCGAAACGGTAAGCCAGCTTCTTTTTGACGATTCACCCATTTTTGAGCTGCCTCCATTTCCTCCTCTGACTCACAGACAAGAATACTTCCTGGCGCTCGGTATTCAAACGAATGTTCCAATTCTTCACTTAATTCCGTTACTAATTTTTGACTTACTAGCGACATCTGACTATCAAATCCTGGGTCTTTATCAATGGCTAGAATGTTGCCGTCACACCGTGAAGACGTGCCACTGACAAATTCCCCCTTGTCAATGATTGTTACGTCTCTTCCATATTTTGAAGTGTAATAAGCAATAGAACAGCCAATAATTCCACCGCCTAGTATTAAAACGTCACAGTGTCTCATGCAGCCCCCTCCTTTCTTTCAAATCTCTCATCCTCTATTTATGCAATTGGTATGCCAACTCAAAATATATTTATTTTCATATGTGAGAAAAATAGATGTAAAAATATTTTGAATTTAACAGAAATAAGTGTATTATTTTTTTATCAGTGTCTAAAATTTTTCACACTACAGGAGGATAATATGGCATTTTCGTTCCCATCAATAAAAGAACTTATAAAATATTTTTCAACAAATCATACATTCGACATAAGTCACATCAAACAAAAAAATGGCGAATTTTATTACCTTAATGCACATACGAAAGAATTACTTTGTGCAACTTTATATGAAGAAGACTCCTTCTCTAATTTAATCAAAGCATTTTCTAATCATTTCGCAGTCGTTATTCTCAATAAAACACAAGATCCAACACACTGTATAACTGTTACCCAAATGGTCCCTTTTCTCTATAATTCTTACAATCAATTACAGGCATTTTACAATACCGTTCTTCAAACGACAGATTCTTCAGTTACTGTTATCGACGATAATGAACGTGTTCGTACATGGACAGATGGAGCCGAAAAAATATTTTCAGTAAAACATGGAGACATTATCGGACAACCTATTACTCATTTTTTTGATTATAAAGATCTAGAAATTTTACAATCATTACATAAAGGAAAACGTATAGTAGCTCAGTATCATCAACCTCGCTCCGATCTATTTGTATTAATTAATTCAAATCCT
This sequence comes from Bacillus sp. 105MF, assembly GCF_000374885.1. Taxonomy (NCBI): domain Bacteria; kingdom Bacillati; phylum Bacillota; class Bacilli; order Caryophanales; family Bacillaceae; genus Bacillus; species Bacillus sp. 105MF. Next base: position 30,195 of record NZ_KB895573.1, read on the forward strand.
GTTTATTGCGACAACAAAATTATCGGTGCAGTCGTTTCTGAAACGGATGTTACAAGTCAGGTTGTACTAAATGAAAAGTTATTTAATATGTCACATGAAGTGCACCGCTTAGAACAAGAAGTAGCAAAATATAAAGACACATCCGATCCCTTTCATTCCATGAAAGGAAAGAGTGCTGTCATACAGAGAACGATCCAATTGGCTAGAAAAGTTTGCTCTGTTAAATCGACCGTTTTAATACTAGGAGAAAGCGGTGTCGGAAAAGAAGTATTTGCGAAAGCGATTCATGAAGCAAGTGAGAAGGAAAATGCCCCTTTCATTTCGATTAACTGTGGTGCAATTCCAGAAGCATTATTTGAAAGTGAATTATTCGGCTATGAGCGCGGAGCTTTTTCTGGAGCGAATAGTAAAGGAAAGAAAGGCAAAATAGAACTTGCACAAGGTGGCACTTTATTTCTCGATGAAATAGGCGAAATGCCACTCGATATGCAAGTTAAGCTTTTGCGTGTACTGCAAGAACGAAAATATTATCGTGTCGGTGGAGAAAAAGAAATTAATATTGATTTTCGTGTTATTGCAGCTACAAATCGCGATTTACAAGAAGAGATGAAAAAAGGAACATTTCGTGAAGATTTATATTATCGCTTAAATGTAGTTAGCTTTCACATTCCACCATTACGTGAAAGACGAGAAGACATTATAGAATTAACCTATTCTTTTTTAAACGACTTTTCAATAAATTACAAAAGACCAATTCATGATTTCCCCCCAGAAATTATGCACGAACTCCTTCATTACGATTGGCGGGGGAATATTCGCGAGCTGCGCAACGTTATAGAAAGACTCGTCGTATTTGCAACGGACGGCATTATAAAGCAAGAATATTTACCCTTTCATACAAACAGTACTCCAGAGGAAATAGCATCTCATTATTCATTAGTCAGTAACAACAACACGATTTTTTCCTTACAAGAAGAGATGGATCAACACGAGAAAAAAGTGATCAAAAGAGCTTTACGAATTTTAAATGGTAATAAATTAGAATGTGCGAAACAACTTGGTGTAACAAGAGCTACTTTATACAACCGCTTAAAAAGACTCGGGTTACAATAAAACCTCCCCTCCTCTATATTGGCATACCTTTTGCATTATAATTTTTGTAAACCGAACTAGAGGAGGAATATACATGTCTAATAAAGAGAATTTAATTATTTGTCGTTGTGAAGAAGTTACATACGGACAACTTCAATCGACAATTACTGCATATAATTGCTCGGCTCGGGAGCTAAAACTAAGAACACGTGCTGGGATGGGCTTTTGCGGGGGGCGTACATGTAGAACGACAATAGATCGAATGATAGAAATTGCAAATCCTGGAACATCACCTCATGAGATTCCATTAAAATATCAACCACCAATACGCGCAGTAACTTTTGGAGCGGTAGGTGAAAAGCAATGAATAGAATTTTACATCATCCTATTTTAGGAAACTTAGACGATAGAAAACGTATTTCATTTCAATTTAACGATAAAGAATACGAAGCATATGAAAATGAAACGATTGCTGCTGCCCTTCTTGCAAATGGAATTAGAACGTTACGCGTTCATGAAGATAGTGGTACACCTAGAGGAATTTACTGTAACATTGGACATTGTTCTGAATGCCGCGTAACAGTTAATAATCAAATGAACGTCCGAGCGTGCTTAACTGTTGTAGAAAACGAAATGGTTGTTGAAAGTGGGAAACAGCATCCAAATATTATTAGAAAGATGGTGGAAAAGCGATGATGGATGTAATTGTAATTGGCGCGGGACCAGCAGGATTAGCTGGTGCAATTGCTTGCGCTAGTTCTGGACTTAACGTACTTGTTATTGATGAATTTATGAAGCCTGGCGGACGATTGTTAGGACAATTACATCAAGAACCAACTGGAGAATGGTGGAACGGAATAAAAGAATCCGAACGCCTTCATCAAGATGCAAAAGCACTCTCAATAGATATTCGATGCGGTGTGTCAGTATACAATTTAGAAAAAGACGAAAACATTTGGTATGTACATACAAGCATAGGTACAATTGAAGCCCCCTTTGTACTACTTGCTACCGGGGCTGCTGAATACTCTATCCCACTTCCTGGCTGGACTCTTCCAGGAGTCATGTCAATTGGCGCTGCTCAAGTTATGACAAATGTTCATAGAGTCCAAGTTGGGAAAAAAGGAATTATTATCGGAGCCAATATTTTATCATTTGCAATTTTAAATGAATTACAACTAGCTGGTATTACTGTTGATCATATCGTACTCCCTGAAAAGGGTGACCTTAGCCAAAAAGCTGGTGAACCAGAGGAAGTTTTAAAGTCACTATTAAACGCTGCCCACCTTGCCCCATCAGCTTTACTACGCATCGGAAGTCGCTTTATGAAACATGATTGGATTCGAAAAGCTGGTTTAACCTTTTATCCGAATAACGGTATAAAAATAAATGGTACACCACTCCACCTTTGCAAAGCTGCAATTGAAATTATCGGAACGGATAAAGTAGAGGGTGTTCGTGTTGCTAACATTGATTCGAAAGGAAATATTATAAAAGGATCAGAAGAAATATATGAAGCAGACTTTGTTTGTATCGCAGGAGGATTATATCCACTTGCAGAGCTCGCTGCCGTAGCAGGATGCCCATTCCATTACATTCCTGAACTGGGTGGACATGTCCCATTCCATTCAGAGACAATGGAAACCCCTCTTCACGGATTATTTGTAGCTGGAAATATTACTGGAATTGAAAGTGGGAAAATTGCTATGGCGCAAGGAACTGTTGCCGGTCTTTCAATTGTTAAGCATGCTTGTACAGAATTAAACTCAGTCGGACAACAATTACAGCAAGCTATCCAAAATGTCCAGGATGTCCGCGAACAAGCTGCAATTCAATTTAACCCAATGGTTACCGCTGGTAGACGTAAAATGAATGAACTTTGGAGTCATTTTTGTTTAAATCAAGATGATCAAAATCCGCCTCAAGAAGTTGTATAATTCATTGCCTAGAGAATAGTGCCCAGCTTAGCTGGGCACTCAAATGAAGAAGCAAAGGTATTCACCCTTACTTAACTACTGGGTTCATTATTTCATTAAAAATGTGCATACTAAAAGGAGCTGTTGAAATTAATCTAAACAGCTCCTTTTGACTACTCATCCGAGTTATTTAAATTCGCCAATGCGAAAATACCTTCTTCATCATCTAACTCAAGCTGTAACCTTGCCGCAAACGGATTGACATTGTATTCCCTATCAAGCCATAAGCGAAGTGCTTCAATTAAGTTTGCTTGAATTAAAATTTGCCTGCGACCATTTACTTCTACTTCAGCAGAAAAACCATAGTCATCATCGTACATTAGTTCAACTAAAACTGCTTCTGGGCCAACTTGTCGCTTTTCTGCGATATACACACATAGTGCGTTTATCAGCTCTTGTTCAGAAATTTTTATCGTTTCCATACTGCTTCTTCTGCCTGTTTCTTACGTTGATTTTTGAAATATTTAAATGCTCGAATCGCTAACATTACGATACCAGCCATTACTAGCATATTTACCATGAACGCTAATACAGAACCAAGTGCTCCCATGTTTGCAAATAAACTTCCCATTAGTAGACCACCAAGACCACCTAGTAATAAACCTTTCATAAAGCTCCCTTTATTACTCTTCGGTGCTGTGTTTGATGCTTTTGTTTTTGTATCAGGGTTTGTTTTCTGTGCATTCACATTAGAATCTTTTTTGTTTAAATCAACTTTTGATTTTTGTCCTGAACTTGGTGTAAATGATTTTTGACCCGACTTGTAACTTTTCGCTGCCGCATGATCTACGAAAACAAAGCTACTAGCCCCAAAAACAACCATTAATGCAGTCATTACTGTAACGATTTTTTTCAACATATTATATCCATTCTCCTTTTATTATAGATATATGTGAAATCTATCTTTCTTTAAAATAAGAATGATAGATTTATTTTAAAGTTAAACAAAAAGTTCTTATGAACCTATTATATGAACTTTTTCTATAATAAGCAAGTGTTATTTATTTAACTTTATTAACAATTTATAAAATGACAGGAAAAATAATGAAAAACAGAATTGACTTTACAAGCAACAAAACATATTATAAGTTCATAAGAACTTTTATAATTTTGGAGGTGAAAAGATGGAAACATTTCATCTCACACGAAACGAAATGGCAATGCTCCTTCTTTCTCTTAGAGGATGGAATGCAAAAAAGCCTCTCGTTATTTTACAAGAAGCTTGGGCAAAGTCACATAAAAAAGATATTGAATGTGGACAAAGTGTTACAGCTTTTATTACAACCGCTCTTTCACCTATTTTTGAAAAGCTCATTAAAATTGAAGATACAGATATTGGCTTTTCTTTAAATGAGATCGTTGCGCTTGGTAATCAAATTGAAAATACCAGTTTTTCTGTAACAGCTATGCAAAACTGGGTAAAACGAGATATAAAAGAAATGATTGGTTCACCACAAAAAGGAAAAAAATATTCTATCGAACAAGCAGCTTTATTATTCATTGTTGAAGATTTAAAAACAGCACTTGATTTTGAATCCATTCGTAAGCTGTTAAGACTCATCGTAAATGATCCAGCAGATCGAAGTGATGATTTAATCAATCCTGTTCATTTATACGTCGCTTATTCTTCTTTATTTGAGGAATTGAATCAAGGTGGTTGTTTACAATTAAACGCGACTGATACCATTCGTACAATTGAAAATATTGTAAAAGAAAAAGCAGATAAAATCGCAAGTCAGTTTGATCAAATCAACAATGAGCAACGAGAAGCCATTCGTAATGCGATTATTATCGCAACACTTTCTGTACATACGGCATATGTACAAATGTTAGCGAAACGCTATGTTTCTGCAACATTATTTTTACAAAATTTAGATGTAAAGCCATAAAAAAAGAGGAGCGCTTTGCGCTCCTCTTTTTTGTTTATCCTGCTATAAATAGTACATGTACCCTCTTTTGGGTAAAGCAGTTACTTCTTGAATGTATTTAGAAGTCTCTAAAATGTCCTCAAAACGTGCATTTCTATTTATATAAATTCCGCCTATGTATGAACTATAACCTTTATTCTCACTCATAACTTCAGAAATATATCGAGCTTCTTTTTTACAATTCTTAAAATCACCTTCTTTTCCCTCTTTCCAATTCAAACTTTTTGATGCTGAAAGATATAATTGAGCTAGTTTTGCTAATTCCTCATGTTCAGATTTTGCAACGCACTGTAACTCGTTTAAAATAGCTTGATCATTTAAAGGGAGGAAATCATTCACTTTCAGTTCTTCTCTCTTATGAAAGAAGTTTTGTAATATCGGATTATACAAAGGAAGCTGTAACTCTTGGATTTTCTGAAAAATAAGTAGTAATAACAAATCTTTTCCCACTACAAACGGATGGCCAAATCCATTGTGATAAAGAGAGCTTTTCACCTTTACAAGATGCTCTATTTATGGTATCCCTGTTTCTTCAATAACAAGCTTTTGATTGATCATACGCATAGTAGAAATAAGCTTTTCAATGGGACCTCTTTCTAATTCCAATGATGAATAATGCAAATCCCGATTCCAAAAATCAAGCTGATCCATGCCTAATGATAAAAATAAAATTTCATCTATAATTGGAAAAACATTTTCTTCTGACAAAGCTTTAATTACATCTTCTAATAAATCAGATGTCCGTTCTAAGATAGTACGTATTTCTCTATCTTCTTGAATAATTCGTATCGTCCAATCACCATGATCTTGACCTGATATTCGTTGGAAACAATGTGAATATGGCCCGTGACCAATATCATGAAGAAGAGCTACAACAGAAACAACTTTCCTTTCATATTCTGAGAAAGTAATATCTCCTATTTCAATGAGATGATCTATAACTTTATTCACAAGCACATATACTCCGATAGAATGTTCTATCCTTGTATGTGTCGCATTTGAATGTACATAGTATGTATGCCCTTGTTATTTAATATAAGCTAATCTTTGAAATACTTTCGTTTCTATTAATTCAATTATGTCTCTATCATGAATAGAAATCATTCCATAAATGGAATCTGTAATCTCCATTATTTCTCACCCTTCCAAAATAAATTTCTGCATTATTATAACGATTTTTTCTTTTTTTCGAATTTTTTATCTTCTCCCTTATAAAACACCCATTTTATTAGTGAATTTCATTCCTATTGATAATTAAATCGATCTGGATTTCACTAGCTGTTAGCTCTACCTGTCTCTCTGACTTCCACTTCCCTATTAATTATAAGATGAGTGTCTTATCACCAGCGAATAACGGGATAAAATCCCCTTTATTACAATATGAGAAATTTCTAACATACTTTTCATTCTCTCTTCACGAAATTCTAATTTCTATACCTTACTATAAGAAAGATAATACAGATAAAAACCAAATTTATAAGTTGTAAGCATCATATAAACACTTCTCACTCATTTTATTTTCTTGAATGAAAGCGCGATTTCTCTTTCGTAATCATGTTAAAAATGAAATCTTAAAATAGCTATAAAATCAACAATTAAGGTATAATCTGTATATAAGAAATTGTGTACATATTATTTTTTATTAGTAAGTAGTATATCTCCTCTTACCATTTGAAAAAATCTATTAAATAGAAGGTGCAACATGTTAGGTAGTTTTATTCATTCTGTATTACTATTTTTAGAAGGACTAGGTTATTGGGGCATAATGTTTGGACTCATGATTGAGATTATTCCAAGTGAAATCGTTCTCGCTTATGCAGGTTATTTAGTATCTTCAGGAAACATCTCATTTATAGGCGCCATTGTATTTGGTACTATTGGTGGTGTGATCGCACAAATCTTTATTTATTGGATTGGGCGTTACGGAGGAAGACCTGTACTAGAGCGTTATGGCAAGTACATTTTCATTCATAAAAAACAAATCGATTCTGCAGAAGCATGGTTTAATCGTTATGGAACCGGTGTTATTTTCACAGCACGCTTCATTCCAGTCGTTCGTCATGCCATTTCAATCCCTGCCGGCATTACAAAAATGTCACCTATCCGATTTATTACCCTTACAGCGCTTGCGATTATCCCGTGGTCAATCATCTTTATCTATTTAGGTGAAAAGCTAGGAGAAAATTGGGGCAATATCGATGAAGTTGCTGGGCCGTATGTAACATCGTTTGCAATTGGCGGAGTAATACTAATTGTTTTGTATTTCACTTTAAAAATATGGCTAAAGAAACGAAGAAAACTTGTTTAAATGAATCATTCGAGATAATGAATTTGAAATAAAACGCCATACATTCAATTAGATGTATGATGTTTTATTTCATTTTTCTTTTATTCTTACTTTTATAATTTGATATGCTTATCTTCTAAAAGATCCAGAATTTCTTCTTTATGCTTTAAATCATGTTGAACAAGACCCAAGAAATAATCATTTAATTTCATACTTTCTTTCCCAAATCGATAATAAGTATTAAAATCCTCCTATGTAAAATTGACTGGATAAGCAACCATTCCTTCTCTAAGTTTGTATATTATCTTAAAAGGAGGGATATACACATGCATTGGCAACAAAAAGTACAATATTTAATTGGTCAGCCCGTTGGTGTTTCTCTCGTAAATGGTCAGGGTACATCTGGAGTTTTATGCGGTGTGCATGGTGGACATATTTATTTGTATGAATACTTGTATCAAGCGCAATTCGTAATGAAACATTATGACTTTAGGCAAATTCAAGATATACATCCATTTCCTAATTGTCCACATCAGAATCCTTTGTATTAAAAAACAGGAGCAGCTTAAAAAGCCGTTCCTGTTTTTGGTTTAATCTTAAAATTTATTTCCCTGCATGAAATTGTTGTAATGCTTCATCCACATATACCCAGCCTTTCCATCCTAAATGAATGGTATCTTTTAGAAAGTATTTGTCATATTCATGACTAGTAAAATCTGCAACTGGAAATCCAGCTTTCTCAACTTGTTCTCGAACTTTCTTATAATAAACATCACGACGTTCTTTTGGGAACCCTGCGTAATCATACCAAGGTCCATTTACAGGAACAGAAATGAAAAGCGGTTTCACTTTCTTTTGCTTAAAAATATCTAAAATAATTTGTAAATCTTCATATTCTGGCGATTCATCATAAGATTCTTTTGCCTTATATCCTTTTAATCCATGTAATTTCTTTTGAAATTTGTTTTTATAGTAATATGGATTTTCAATTCCAAATGTATTTGATGTAGACTCTACTTTCCCAACCTGTTCAGCATGCCTTCTTGTTTCTTCCCAGGAAAGTGAACGTAATTCCATATTTCTTTGTTCTTTTTTTGGCTTTATATTGAATATAGATGTCACTAAATCTTTATGATCCGCAATGTTTCGGTTTATATAGGCAATCGGCTTCAATACTCCCGCTTTTATCTTATGAGTTGTATCATTATATACAATACCTTCTAGTGAGCTTTTTAATATAGAATCTTTGCGGACAACATTAAAATCTAGCAACCGCTTCGCAATTTTCTTTTTCATTTCAGGTTTTATTTGATCATTAAAAATAAAATGATATGTTTGCTGTTTAGAAAAGTTACTACTAAAGTTCCCTTCATTTACCCCCTGCTTGGTAAACCATTGTGGTGAAAGAATAAATACTACTTTTTTTCCTTCTAATTGATCCATTGTGGAAGTCACATTTAAAATATGAGCAAGACTCTGCGTTCCGCCAGTTCCTATTAGAAACGGTGTAAATCCTTCGGGTTTTACTTTAAAATAGTTAGACGGATGATATGCATCCATTCGGGAAAATTCAGATGAACCGTACATCGGCAAATAATTCAAATTCTCCAACATTTTTTGTTGCAAAAAAACACCTTGTAATTTTTCTTTTTGTAATGAAGTCGCCGCATCTTCTACCTTTTCATTACTAATAAGTGAAACTAGATATTTAGATGGAATAAGCAATATAACGATAAAGATTATACATGCTAAAATGATTGGGCCAAAAGCATGCTTCATCTTCATTTGTTTACCCACCTTACACTAGAACCACTTACAATCATTCTCTTATTACCTCGATATTGCATGTCTACTAATAATTCTAACCCTTGCTTACAACACGTCATCATTCTTTCTCTTCTCCTTTATTCCGTAAAAATGCTCCATTCTATTCATCTATCATTTACATGTATTTCCCCCTCTTATCACAACTTATGTACGCATCCATTATAAGAAATGTTTCCAAGTAAACATTTTAATTATACAAGATTTTGTATTTCTTTCACACTCTAAATTCAGTAATGATTTTATCTTTCGACAAGTTAAACTTGTATATAAATCTATACGATGTTTACAAACTATCTGGGTAATTTGTATGAATATTCAAATTTTCATCAGAATAAATTCTTATACTCATAATATGATAATTGATGTCCATCAAAATCCACATCATGTGTGTACTTAAATCCAGCCTTTTCTAAAACATTCTTTGACTTCTCATTGGCAATTCTAATTCTTGCAGTTAATTTTTTGACTTTCAAATCATGAAAAGCATATTGGATCGATGCATGGGCTGCTTCTGTAGCATATCCTTTTCCCCAAAACTTCGGATCGAGAAGATACATGATTTCTAAATCTTCTGTTCCATCAATATACCTTAAACCACAGTGTCCCATCATTTCCCTCGTGATAGGATTGAATATAAGCCATACACCAAAATTATGTTCATTCCAATGCGCTATGAACTTTCCAATATATTGTTCAGTTTCTTCTCGTGACATACCTCTAGATATCGCAAGCCACTTACCTACCTCATTGTTTTTTACAATTTGATAGAAAGCATCCACATCTTCTAAACGAGGTTTTCTCATATAGAGTCTTTTCGTATTCATTAATTTTACATTCACATGAATAGACATATCCTTTCCCCCTTCAATAAAATCTTAATTTTTATCCTGGTAAATTATAGCATGATTTTTCTCTCTTTTATTAATTTCAATAATGAAACATTGTTATATACAAAAACAGACTGTTCTCTAGGCACAGTCTGTTTTTTGTATATTTCATTTTATTTTTTCACATTTGCCCATTTCAAGCTAGTCGCGGGTCCGAATTGATGTACATATAAATCTTTCACATATGGTTTTTGTAAATAAGATAATCCGCGCTGGAACACCGGTGCAATTACCGCATCATCCAATAGCATTTTCTCTGCATCTTGCATCGCTTTCCAACGTGCCTTTTCGTCATTTCCTAATTCCATTTTTGTCTTTTTAATTAATGCATCATATTCTGGATTTGCATAGCCAGTATTATTGACACCACTTTCTGAAATAAAGACATCTAAGTAAGTCATTGGATCTGGATAATCCGGTAACCAACGCGATAATGACATTTCGTATTCTTTCTTTTTCTCTAACGCTAGTTTTTGAGAATGTGGTTGTAGTTTCACTTTTATCGTCAATCCTGGTAAGTTTTTCTCTAATTGTTCTTTAATATATTCTCCTACTTTTTTAAAGTTTTCTAAATCATAGTTTAACATTTCCAACGTAACTTCATTCGTTCCTGTTTCTTGCTTGGCCTTCTCCCAATATTCCTTTGCCTTGTTCACATTCGTTTTATTAAACTCTGTCGTTGTTTCCCTGAAATCTTTTTTATCTGGCCCTTTTAAAAAGCCATTTGGAACATAGTAGTTTGCAGGTACTGATCCATCGTTTAAAAATGAAGTCGCAAGTCCCTTTTTATCAAAAGCCATGCTAAGTGCGAGGCGGGCATTTTTGTTTTTTAGAATTGGTACATTTTCATTAAATCGGAAGAAATACATAACCGGATCTGTATATTGTTTCAATTCTTTATCATTTTTATATTTATCAACAAATTCTGTTGAAATAACAGCACGATCAATTTTATCTGTTTGATATAGATTTACTACGGTCGAAATTTCTTTAACAATTTGGTAATTTACTTCATCTAATTTCACTTCTTTTTTATCCCAATATTGATTGTTTTTCTTCATTGTAAAACTTGCTTCATGCTTCCATTCTGATAATGTAAATGGTCCATTATATAGAGTTTTATTTGCTTCTAAACCATATTTATTTCCTTGTTCTTTCGCATACTTCTCATTAATTGGATAAAAGGATGGTAAACAAAGTAATTTTGTAAAATAAGGGACAGGATGTTCTAACTCTACAGTAAACGTTTTATCATCTTGAGCTTTTACTCCTAATTCATCCAATCCAATTTGTTTCTTATTTATCTTTTCTGCATTTTTCACATCATACATGATATATGCATATTCAGAGCCCGTTTCTGGATTAACAAGTTGCTTCCAAGCATATATAAAATCATGTGCTGTTACAGGATCACCGTTAGACCATTTCGCATCACGCAAATGAAATGTATATGTTTTCCCATCTTTACTAACCTCATGCTTTTGAGCAATTCCAGGAATGACCTCATCATTTTTTGAAAGTCTAAATAATCCTTCCATTACATTATTTAATACGTTAAATGAAACAGCGTCTGTTACTTTTAAGGAATTTAATGATGGAATTTCTCCTGTTTCTGTTAACTGCAATACTTTCTTCTCTTCTCTTGGTTTTGTCGTGGACTTTTCTTTTCCACAACCAGCTAAAAACGAAGAAAGAAGTAACGTACTAACTAATGAAAAGCGAGTAACCTTTTTCACTTTAAAACCCCCTTTTTAAATTCCTACTAATCTTTCACATTAAGGTAAATAGCGACGTGCCCCTGCATATTCTTCAATGTAACCTGGTGTATCTACTGGTATAATTTCAACTGTTTTCGCTGCATTTGGAGAATGTATCATTTCCCCATCTCCAATATACATTCCTACGTGGTGAACACTTCCTTTTCCTTGATTGTAAGCAAAAAACAGCAAATCACCTTTTTGCAAGTTTTCTCTTTCAACAGCAATACCTGCTTTTGATTGTGGACCAGAATCACGCGGGATTGTAATACCATGAGATTTGTAAATTGTATGTGTAAAACCAGAACAATCAAAGCCAAAACCACTTGTTCCAGCCCATATATACGGCAATCCTAAAAATAACTTCCCAGTATTCACTAAATCATCTCCCGTTGGAATAGGGATTTCATTTTGTGATTTATAAACCTTTCCATCATTTTTCCGTAACCATGCTTTTTGTCCGTTTGGTAATATTACACGAAACGACATATTATCTTCACTTATTAGCGGTAAGCGTGTGTTATAACTAACCTCTAAAGATTTATATTTATCAGATGGATTAATGTATAAAATAGCTGTCGGTTTTGTAATAAGAACAAATGGTTGTTCCTTTTTCCCTGCAAATTCTTGATTATAGGTTAGCTGTTTTACCGGGACCCATCCTGGATATCCCGCTTCATTTCTTGGCGTTGGCTGGCCATGAACAACTACTTTTGCCCACTCACCTTGCCGATCAATGATTGTTACTTCTTGCCCTAATAAAGCTTGTGTTTCTAATTTATTTGTACTTGTTAACCAAAGCTTTTCATCGAGCGTCATCGATTTCGTCCATTTCCATAGATTAACAGGATTCATCGCACTTGGTTCATCAATTGGACGAAGCAAATTTGGCCCAGTCCATAATGTTGCTGCTGCCACATCTACATACGCTTGATTACTTTTTACCTCTTCAGCATTTGCAACTGAAATAGATGAAAATACTAACAAACAACTAAAAAGCAAAGTAATGGATTTTCTCATAAACACATCCTCCTTTTATTAATATGCCTCCCTGTTCAAGCAAAGCGTGACATCAAAAACAATTCTTCTGCCGAAACTTTATTCTATATTCACTGCGTGATGCAGGTTTACCCTTGGTCCGTTATATGTGATTCCGCTTGGCTCTTCCATTAACCATAAAGGAGCATCAAGATCAAAGTAGTGAATATTTGGATGAGCGGCTGCTACATGTGCAATTGCCGCCACAGAAAGCGATGATTCCATCATGCTACCAACCATGCATTTTACACCGGCAGCGCCAGCAATATCGGCAATCTTCCATGCTTCCCGTATCCCGCCACATTTCATTAATTTAATATTTAATAAATCGGCGTATTGCCCTTGAACAAGCTTTAAAGCGTCTTGCGCCGAGAAAGCACTTTCATCAGCCATGATTGGTGTTTGCACATGATCTTTTACATATTTCATTCCTTCCCAATCTTTCGCATGAACGGGCTGTTCTACAAATTCTATATTTAAATTTCTATTTTCCATTTCTCGAATAATCGATACAGCTTCTTTTGGACTCCATCCTTGATTTGCATCTAATCGCAAAGTTACATCCTTCGGCACAACATTTCTGATCGCTTCAATACGTTCTAAATCCAATTCTGTTGATTTACCAACTTTAATTTTTAATGTGTTAAAGCCTTTTTCCACATGACTTTTTGCTTCTTTCGCCATTAATAAAGGTTCATCAACACTTACTGTAATATCTGTTTGAATCTCTTTCTTTCCACCTAATAACGCATATAATGGGATATTATGAAATTGACAATACACATCATATACAGCCATATCTACTGCTGCCTTCGCACTCGTATTGCCTACACAGCTCATTTGGATTTGTAACAACAACGTTTGAAATTGCTGCAATTCTTTCCCGATTAACACAGAGCGGATTGGCCCTAAAATAGCTTCTCCCATTCCACTTGCAAAATCCCCAGTAATAACTGGAGTCGCAGTCCCAGCCCCTTTTCCTACAATCCCTTCATCTGTGTGAATAAAAACATCAATACTTTCAATTTCTGTTACAGTGCGCAAAGCTGTTTTAAACGGTGTATGAAGCTTAATATAGCGACGTTTTACTGTTAAATCCATGATTTTCATTTCTATTCATCCTTTCTGTCCAATAAAAAAATCCAGCCATAAGAATGAATCTTATGGCTGGATTTTGTCTATGAATGTGTAGACAAAGCAGCAATTTGATTATATTTTTTTTGTGCATCTTTTAATGCTACAAGCAATGCTTTTTGAGATGATCCGAAATAACGATTTTTAATTTCTTCTACTAATTGTGGATCATTCATATTTCTATGTAGAAATAAATGTTTTACAAATTGAGCAGTTAATGAAATGGTTGCTGAACAATCCGCATCTACAATTTTCCCTGTATCTTTTTCAACAACAAATGCAACAAAATAGCTTTTAAATTTTTCTGTAATTGGATTGTTTTGAGGTGCTTTTGCGTCCCCTACGATATAAATCGTATTAGAAGCGTACACATAAATCTTCCTTTCTTATACAAGGATAACGGTTTTCTTAACAGGCGAATAAGCTATAGACTCATCGTTAATTAAGAAATGTATCCGCTTACTGTATATTATATACAATTGACAGAATTTTAACAATATTTATTTTAGTAAATATTGTACAATTAAATGTCCAATCTCTGAAAATATATAATTCGTATGATTTACACATTCAACATTTGAACTTAAAACAGCTACATATACCGTTTTGTTATTTATGTTTAGTCGTGCAGCATCATGTGTAACAGTTTGCAGTTCTCCTGTTTTGTTTGCTATGGAAAGTCCTTCAATCCCCTCTAAATTCCCACATAATTTATGAGTTAATTGTTGTTTTTCAAGTGGGTAATAAAATTGTTCATCGTTATCATAATGCTTTAGAAGAGATATAATATCTTCAGCTGTTGTGAAATTATCCTTTCCCGTTTCTTTAGGTGTTTGCATCATATATCGTTGTAGTTTCGTTCCATTTAGCTGCAGTGAATCAATATGTTTTTGAATATCATTTATTTTCAACTTATTTATAAGCCAATTCGTCGCAGTGTTATCAGAAACTGTAATCATCAATGTAATGAGATCTTGTATCGTTACATTTGGTGTATGTAATGCAGCAACAATGCCACTTCCTCCAGTCTTTTCGAGGGATGAAATAGGAATTAATTCATATGGATTTAAGGTTCCATCCTTTATGTTTTCTATAGCACATGAAAGAATAGGTAACTTAATAAGGCTAGCTGATGGATGCACCAATTGTTCATTGTACCGATACATAATTTCCCCTTGTATCATGATACTTACGTCTCCGTTTATACTTTCAATCCGTTTCTCTAATTCATATATAAAGTCTGCTTTTTTCATATTACCCTCTCCTTTTTTGAGAATTATATCATCTCTAAAAATTCTCAGTTATGACATATCTTTTTATAAAATAAGAAAGTATTACTGCCTACAAAGAACGAATAAAAATATTTAATATTAAAAAAACAGTTAGCTATTTGCTAACTGTTACAGATGTTTTCCTTTCATTACTGTATATCTACTTAGGTAGTACAAATATAGTTTCATTCGGCTTAGAGAATTGATACTCTTTCCTCGCAAACTTTAAAATCTCTTCTTCATTATCTGTCAAATTTTCAACTTTACTCTTTAAATAACGCGAATCTTTTTCTAAAGAAAGTAATTGCTTTTGCTGGTTTTTAATCGTATCTCGCTTTTCTACAATCATTTCTTGTTGCTTAGTAAGGATATATTGAATATAAAAAGTGGCCGAAAGAATAAAAATAAAAACTAAAACAAATCGCCGTACTTTTCTCTTATTTATAACTCGGTATTCATTAGACTGTGTTTGATATTGTGGTGTATGAGGAACATTTACTTTCTTGAGTTTCCTCATTTTTTAAATCCCCCTAACCCATTTTATTTCACTACCACAGGCATACTTTCTTACTAACCTAAATTCTCTTCTCGTAAAATAAGCTCCTCCATAAAAAAATCTCATAAATTAACCAATTAGAGATAGCTTTCGACGACATCTCTATATTTCAGATGAAAATTTTATTTTTTGTGCTATATATTAGTGTTTTATGTTTTTAAGCTAAGCAAAAAGATCTCACAAACACATTCGCTTTTTCAGTGAATAATTTATTAGGGATTCCTTTTATTAAGGAGGTAAACAAATGAAATACCGCGCATTAGGAAAAACCAGTTTAACCGTTTCTGAAATTGGATTTGGCGCTTGGGCAATTGGTGGCGATGAATGGGGTCCTGTAAATGACAAACATTCTATCTCTGCAATGAAAAAAGCAATTGAATGCGGAGTAAATTTTATTGATACCGCTGATGTATATGGTTTAGGTCATAGTGAAAAATTAGTGGCACAAGCAATCAAAGAACATCGTAATGATATCATCCTTTCCACAAAGGGAGGTTTAATTGGTCATCACTATGATCCTGATGGAGAACCTGTCTACGATACAGCAGCAAAAGTAATTGCAGTATTTGAAACTAGTTTACTTCGCCTGCAAACAGATTACATTGATGTTTACTTTTGTCATATTTGGTGGGATAAAAGAGAAGAAACCGAAGCGTTCCTTCGCGCATTTGAAATTTTAAAACGAGATGGAAAAGTAAGAGCAGTTGGTGTTTCTACGCATGATTTACAATATATTAAAAATTTTAATAAAGACGGGCAGATTGATGTTATACAACTTGACTACAGCATACTTAACCGAGAACCTGAAAATGATATTTTACCTTACTTACAAGAGAAAAACTTAGGAGCTGTCATTCGTGGACCATTAAAAATGGGAATATTAACAGGGAAATTTACTGACCAAACAACATTCCCTGATGGTGATTTACGACAAGATTGGCCGAAAGAAACATGGTTTCAAGATGATTTACGCAAGGTTGAACAATTGAGATCCCTTTCAAACCCTAAACAAACTTTGGGGCAGTTGGCCCTTCGTTATGTGCTCTCGCATCCTGCTGTATCTGTTTCTATTCCCGGAGCAAAAACAGCTAATCAAGCAGCCGAAAATGCCGCTGCTTCTGTACGACCACTTCTATTAGAAGAAGAATTAGCATATATACGAAAGCTTTAAACAAAAAAAGATCAGTAACAATTCATTGTTACTGATCTTTTTTATCCCACTACATAAATAAGACTTTCATATTCAACTAATTGCACAACTCAATATCATACTCCATTCTTTTTGCTATTGCTTCTGCAATTTCTACCCCTAATAAATTTTTCACTATATGAAATGACATATTAATTCCGGACGAAATTCCTCCAGAAGTAATAATATGTCCTTCATCAACAAACTTTACATTTGTTCTCCATTCATTACAGCATTTGTAATTGCTACAATTGGATTCATCTTTATCCCCCTCTTACATAGACTCGTTTCATTTTTTAACTATGAAATAATTCTATTAAACATGGAGAATTCCTTTTCAACTCATTATAGTTTACATAATAATATTATAAATATTAAACCTCATTTTCATTACTTTGTTACCAAATAAAAAAATAATTTTCTAATAAAAAATAATTCATTTTTAGAATGAACTGTTTGGGGTTTAATCAAAAATATATTTTTGTATCTTTCTATAAAATAAACCACCACGTTTATATAGAAATAAAAAAACTCCGTACTGTAGTGACTTTATTACATTTTTTTATTTCTAATATCTTTTTGAGAATGCGAAAATGATTAATTAGTTTTAATATAAAAACAATCATTAGTAGGTACCTACTTAAATTGTATTTTTTCAAATAAAATACGAAAATGTTTTTTGTATTTTATTTGAAAAATGATTTTTATATTCTTTTATAGATACAATAACTTTTACATTAGCCTATAGCAATTTTGCCTTCTTCCCTTCCCCGTCTCTTTTAATACATATGATTTTACTACGAGTTCAGTTAATGAATCCGTTAATGTTTTATATGATAAATTAGATAGTGCTAGCAGATCATTTGTATATAGAATTCTATGTTTTTCTAATAGTAATAATACTAATCGTTCAGATGGCTTTAATGTTTCGTCACTTTCTAGTATAAAATCTACATCTTTCATAGGATATTACATTCTCCTTATTTTAAAAATTACTATTCTCCATTATTAATACGAAAATATTATATAATAAATCTATTGTTATTTCAAAATAACGTAATACTTATACTAAGAATGTAGGGTATCCTAATACTCTCTTCGCTTCTTTCATTCCCTTTCTAACATCCTTTCGGCAATTTGATGTTAGAATCCATCCCCTTTTTTCAGTACAAAAAAAGCCTCCACATTCGGAGGCTTCCTTCTATTTTACAATTGGCAGTGTTAATTCACTTAATTTTACTGTAAGTTTCGTCCCTGCTTTTGGACGAATCGTATAGTCATAATCACTTGCAATTAATACGACTCCGATTTGATGGCCGGCTTGGAATACATAATCATCCGGCTGCATGTCCCATGTAAATGTGTAATCTTTTCCTGGTATAATTGGTGTTGACTCTTCTTTTCCATTCAAGTTTTGTGGATCCATCCATCCTCTCGTCACAATTTCTGGTTTCTCACCACCATAATCAACAAGTAATGCGGTTAAATTTGAAACTGGACGATCAATACTCCCCTTAAATGAAATTTTTGGTGTACCACTTATTCTCATTTCTTTTTCGAGCTTAGGCATTACATATACTAACCGATTTGGTGATTCTAATTCTGGATTTGTTAGTAATTGATTCGATTTAATTTTTGCATCATCTAACAATGAAGACACTTGTTGTACCGCACCCATTCGAAGCGGTAAATCTACTGCTTTATTACTTAAAAGCATACGTATTTTAGACGGAGCTGCTGCAGGGTCTGGCCAATTTTTTAATTTTTGCCACGTTTTATTTTCTCGCTGTACATCTACCATCGGTTCATTCATAATTCCATTTTCAATTCCGTATAACCAATAATCAAACCATTTATTTTGTGTTTGCTGCCAGTTATTACTAGATGTTCCCCCATGCCCTCCTTGATGTAACCACATTTTACGTGGCACATTATTTTCTCCTAAAGCTTCCCACCATTGTGAAAACTGTTTTGTCTTTACATTCCAATCGTTTAAACCATGTACAACAAATACACTTGCCTTTATATTTTTTGCATCCTTCACGTAGTTACGCTTGTCCCAAAAATCATTATAATCTCCTGTTTTTCGGTCCTGCCCATCAGTAAGCTCTTTAATGATTTTTTGACAAACTTCAGGATTTTTTCTCGTTAATACTGCTTCGGCCATATTATCTGTATCTTCACCTTGATAACCACCTGGTGCAACAACTGCACCATTTGCACGGTAATAATCATACCAACTGCTAATCGCGGCAATAGGAATAATTGTTTTTAACCCTTCAACTCCTGTTGTTGCAACAGCATTCGGCAATGTGCCATTATATGAAGCACCTGTCATCCCGACATTTCCTGTAGACCAATCCGCCTGTATTTCCTCACCATATTCTGTGAATGCTTTTGCTCTTCCATTTACCCAATCAATAACAGATTTTGTACCGATAATTTCTTGTTCGTCACCAGTTGTTGGACATCCATCTGATTTCCCAGTACCAATGCTTTCACCTAAAATAACGGCATATCCACGAGGAACATAATAATTTCCATATGAACCGAGGTTAGCTGGTCCTGCATAAGGTTTACCTTCCGTAGGATGTAATTCTTCATCTACATTATAAACTGGTACATTATTTATCCCTGAACGATAAGGACTCATTTCATAAATAACAGGAACTTTCACACCCGGTTCTGTTTTCGGTCGCATTACCTTTACCGATACACGATCTTTTTTACCATCTCGGTCACTATCAATCTCTGTTTCTACAAATAAATTTTCTACAATTGCCTCATCAAGTGAATAAATTGGTTTCGTCATTCCATTTTCTAACTCAATCTTTGCCGATTGAGCTAACGTTTCTGGTACTTTCCCATTTAGCGGTAAAGTAAATTTCTTTGAATTCTCTTCTTTCTGGTCTGCATGTACCGTAATACTAGATATGCCAGATGTAAGTGTTAGAGAAAACATTGCTGAAAGCGCAATTACAAACTGTTTTTTCCTCAAATTCCTTCCCCCTTTATATTCTTCTACCACTTCTTTCACTATACAACGAAATAACAGAAAATTCAGTTTATAAAGAGGTGAAAACTTGAGGAATTTGTTATATTTTACTCTCCCTTATATAGCTCATAGGATTTCTCTAACCCAACATTATATTTCGTATTATTATTTGTCCAATCTTCTCCTAAATTTCCAGGCCATCCCGATGTATTGGCAACATATTTTAAAAGAGCTAATTCTGTTAATCCTTTGTTTACTCCACGTTTATAGGAACTCACCATATGTGAGATTGCTATTATTGCATTCGTTTTTGCATCTTTTAAGTTCTCTTCTGATAATTGTGCAGGTGCTAATCCGCCCCGATGTAACTGAAATAGCCCAAAAGATGTCCCTTTATCTCCAACAGCTTTTCGATTAAATTTTGTTTCATGATCAGCAATTGCAAGTGGAATCCAGTCTGGTATACCGTACTGCTTCGAGATTTCAGTAATTACTAATTTATTATTTTCAATTTCTTTTTGTTTTTCATACTTCATATAAGCTGCATAACATAAAAGCATCAACGTGCAAATTACTACTATATATTTTAATAATTGTTTCATAGATTCATATCTCCTATATCGTTTATGCTCAATCCTTGTATACCTATACTATAAAATGTTCATGTGACATCTATTTGACAGAATACAATTTCAAAAAATAAAAAGAGCTTACGAAGGTTATCTGAACTGTACCCCAAATCGTGGGCACTCAAAAAGATGGTTCCGGTAGAATACCGGAACCATCTTTTAAGTGCTTAATTTCTAAAGGTCTTTTTATTAAACTGTCCACTTTATCCCGCATTAACGGACAGTAACACTCCCACCTCAAAATTCAGCGAAAGCAAAGAAGTTAGGTGGGAGATGAACTGTCCGTAAAAGCCCGATTCGTTCAACTAATAATCAGTGGAGGATGAAGAAAACCCCCACTGATTAAAGTTTCACTTTATAAGGTACAGTTCATTTTTGGATTGGTTTTTCTGTAATCACAGACTTTTTTATCAGTGTTTAAAATGTGTTATAAACTTGTTCACAGGTTGCGGCTGTTGGTTGAAAAAAACAGTGTTTTTTATAACGTCCTACAAAGGGCTGATTATACCATTGTTGAGGACAATCGCCTGGTGGCCTAAAATACCACAAACTAAATTTCCCAGGCCAGTACCTCTCTCCATTGATAACTCGACGAGCTAAACGTTTTTCACTTTCTCTTGCTCTTTGATAGAAATATCCATGCGTAACAGCTTCAAATGCATGTTCTTGGAAAATCATTTGTCTAATGGTACGAAGGTTTTTAAAGTCAGAACAATTTGCTCTTAGTCGGTTAATTCCTACATTTCCGACGAGTAACATACCCTGAGTTCCTTCTCCTTCGGCTTCTGCTCTGAGTAATCTTGCTAAAAGTGCAATATCTGCATCTGTAGCGTTAACAACTCCCATGACTCCACCTCCATTATATTTTTCTCTTTATAGTATTGTTTATTGGTCAGGATAATGACTTGTTTAATATAGGTTGTTTTCTAAATTAATTTATATTGGACATGGTATCCTCTTCAAATTATCGTATGTTTAACTTTCGTAAACTCTTTTCCATATACATATAAAATTGTATTTCCTCTTTTATAATGGAGACACCATACTCAAAACCATGTCGTTCTAAAATACTCTTTACAATGGCTAATCCTAATCCAGTTCCTGATATTTCTTTATTACGTGAAGCTTCTAATACATAAAATGGTTCCCAAATTTTTTCGATATCTGTACTTACTTCAGGAGCAATTCCATTTTGGATACTAAAATATACATAATCTTTTCTCTCTTCCAATACAATCTTGATATTTTGATTTGTTGTATATTTGATTGCATTTGAAATTAAATTATTACATACCATTTTCATTTTATCCAAATCTACATAAACACTAGCATCTCTCGCACGACAATCTATTTGTAAATGTATACCTTTTGCGTGGAACTCAATTTCATGTTTATCAATTATACTTTTAATAAGGGGTTCTATCTGCACTTCTTCTTTTTGTAACAAGTCTCTTTCTAATTTCGAAAAACGTAATAACTCTTCTATTAAATTTGAAATTTGATCAGTTTGTTTAATAATTGTATCTAAATATGTCCCATCATCGAGACCGTCTTTAATCCCCATAGAATATGCTTTGACTAAAGCGATGGGGGTCTTTAATTCATGAGTAATGTCCCCCATAAACCGTTTTAAATGTTCATTTCTATTCGTTAAATCTTGATGAGCTTCATATAATTTATCACTCATAATATTAATACTATTGGCTAAATCGCCAATTTCATCGTTTGTTTTCACTTTTGCTTTCTTAAATTCTAGATTGGAAATATCTTCTGCAACATCGCTTAATTCTTTCAACGGTGTTGTAATCGTTTTTGATAATATCCAAACAAGTACAATGACAAGAAATATTGAAAAACCAAAAATATATATATTAAATGTATTAAGTGTCTCGATTAGTTCATTCGAGTGCGCAATAGATACTCCTACTAAGATTAACATTTCATTTTTCGAAATAAATTTCGCAAAAAAGCTCGCTTTTAGCTTCTCTTGATCATATAATTTATTTGCTTGTCCAGAAGTTTTCACTTTCATTACGTCTTCTTTTGTAATCCAAAACTTGTTCAATGTTACTCTTTTTTTTATAAGCCCAGAGCGTAACGATTCATTAATTTCATCCTCTGTATTTTTTATAGGAGTATACACAATTGTTACATTATTCTCATTCTCAATTTGATTTATAGTAGCTGTTAAGTGTTCAACAGACGAAGACTGGATTTGATCTGTAATGATATTTAATTTTTCTCGTGTTTTGTATATATTATATTTCGGTAAAAAATAGTTCATTAACAATAATGAAATAGTAAATATAAGAACGATTGTTAACGATATACTAACAAAAAGTTTTTTACCAAGCTTATTCACGTTCATCCTCCAAACTGTAACCTAAACCGCGGTGCGTTTTAATAATATCTTCCCCTATTTTTTTTCGCAATCGTCTAACATGTGTATCCACTGTTCGCTCATCTCCAAAATAATCAAATCCCCATACAATATCTAGTAACTTTTCACGTGTTAATATTGTACCTTTATGATTTAAAAAACATTTAATTAATTCTAACTCTGTTTTTGTAATTTCTAATTCTTTATCACTTTTATATACTTTATTCTTTATCAAATCTATTTTTAGATTTTGAACTTGTATGACTTCATCTTGATTCAGTAGTTTTTTAGCTCTTGTAAGTAAAATCCCTGGATGAAATGGCTTTTTCACATATTCATCCGCCCCGCTTTGTAAGGCCACAAGTTCATCTTCATTTTCACTTTTAGCAGTAAGCATCAATACTTTCACACTCGAGTTCTTTTTTATTTCCTGGCATACAGTGATCCCATTCCTTTTTGGCATCATCCAGTCTAAAATTGCTAAATCAATTTTTACTTCATAAAATATTTCAAGTGCTTCTTCTCCATCCTTTGCTAAAAGAACTTGGAACCCTTCTTTCTCAAAATAAGCTTTTAAAATTTTAAGCATATCCTGCTCATCATCTGCGATTAATACTCTCACTCGTACCTTCCTCCATTAACTATCTATATGTGCCTTATAAATTGTAATCATTTTCATAACAAAGTAACATGAATTTCTTATTTTACTTTGTTATGGTACAACATTTTTGTTACATGAATGTGACAAAAAATATTTATAGGGTTTGAGGGTATAGTAAATATGAGGTGTTGTTCCATGTTTAAAAAAATAGGATTTGTTTTTCTGTTTTCGTTTTTATTATCAGCAACTGTTTTCGCAGAAACAAATAAACAAATTGAAGTATTTGATTGTCAAAAGGAAATGGTCGTGCAAAAACAATCTCTAAACACAGAAATTCAAAAAGAGGCAATACAATATGCAAAATCAATTACTGGAGCATTTAAAAATCTAAATGTTGTCCCTAAAACTGGACATATGGTAAAAATCCCTTTGTCTAAACCTGTGGTGATTACAAACCAATGGATACATACAACGATAGATGAAGTTCTTGTACTACTTCCGCTTAACGAAAAACCCTATATCATGATTTATGATGATGAAAATAATCCACACTTTTATTATGTACAAGGTCAACCTGAAAATTTATTAAAGCATTTGAAAGTTACATCATCATAATCACTAATAGAAAGAGAAAGATTCCATAAAACATCGTCTATGGAATCTTTTTTATAATTTCACATAATGGGTTGATCCTTTATATTCTTCACTTTTCAGAAATCCATTTGAAGTGTAAAATTGACTAGCTCGTTCTGTGTCTGTATATAGAACGACAATTTGAAAATGTTCTCTTGCATCAGATAGTATCCTCTTTAATAATAAGTTTCCTAGCCCTTTCCTTCGATATGCTTTGGAAATATAAAACCTTCTTAACCGTCCAATCGTTTCAGTTTTCGTATATGGATCTTTATTTAAGCCACCAATTCCAATTAGAGTATCTCCTTGGAAAATACCATATAAGCCTTCCCCTACCTTACTAAAGGTGTTCGTTTTGCTTTTGTATTCATTTACTAATTTCAGAAGAAAATGAAATCCCTCTTCTTTACTTTCTTTTATAAGATGAGTGATATCAAGTTGTGAAAGGTCTATAATCTTTTTAATTTCTACACTCTTTATTATAATCACCTCTCTGTTAAAAATTTCTTTTAACTTAACAAGGCCTCTTTTATTAAAGAGGCCCTTCTTTACATATAAATCATACAACTGTGTTACTTGATATATTCTTAATCATTTCCATTATAACTCTTGAAGATTGATCGGCTGTAATTTTTGCAAAGTTTTCATAAGAACTAGTTGCATCATCATCCGCACTGTCAGAAATACTTCTAATTATAAGAAACGGTATATCGTTGATAAAGGCAACATGCCCAATTGCTGATCCTTCCATTTCAGTGCAATGAGGCGCATATTCATCCAGCAATTTCTCTTTTAGCTTTGCATCTTCAACAAAGCATTCCCCACTTACAATTCTTCCTTCATGAACATTTATGTCTAAACCACTGGTATTACATGCTTTTCGTGCAAGTTCTCTTAATTCCTGATTTGCAATAAATGTTTCTTGGAATGGAAACAGATTCTTCATTTGATTTTTATTTACATCATGATGTGTAACGTTCGTAGAAATAACTAGATCACCAACTTTAACATCAGGATGTAACCCTCCCGCAATACCTGTATTAATCATGCAATCCACTTCAAATTTGTCTATTAAAATTTGTGCACACGAAGCGGCATTGACCTTCCCAATACCACAGCGAGTGACAATAATCTCTTTATCCATAAATATTCCTTTATAAAAAGGCATTCTTGCAATTGTATATTCCTCATAAATATCTAATTTTTCTAAAAGTAAGTCTATTTCAATTTGCATGGCTCCAATAATACCGATTTTTTTCATTGGTCGTCTACCTCTTCTCGATTATATATAAAGTTTCTATTATAAAAAATTAATGAACGCTTTTTCTGACTCTCTCAGCCATAACCGATACTAAAAATTTTGGAAGTATTAACTGTCGTTTTATTCTTTTAGGCTGTGTTACTAACCTATATAACCATTCTGTACCAGTATCCCTCATTAGTTTCGGAGCTCGTTTTACCGTGCCGGATAAAATATCAATCATACCTCCAATACCAATAGATAAAGGTACGTTTAATTCTTGAAGATTTTCATAGATGAATACCTCTTGCCTAGGAGATCCTAATCCTACCAATAGCAAGTGTGGCTCGAATTGTTGAATTCGAACTTTGACTTCTTCTATCTGCTCATTTTTCACAAATCCATGCTGTCCTTCGAAAACCGCATGTGGAAAACGTATTTTCAAATTTTCTAATGCTTTCTCATTACTTTCTGGTGCAGCACCAAAAAGAAACACCCGGTATCCCTCTTGATTACAATACTCTATTAAGTCATGAGTTAAATCTGCACCTGTAACGCGCTCCTTTAATTTTCCTTTTAAAATTTTAGAACCAAGTATAACTCCTATTCCATCCGCTGTTATTAAGTCCGCTGATAACAAAATCTTTTTAAAACGTACAGATTCAGCTGAAGTTTCTTTAGCAGACATTACAATTTCGGGATTTGCCGTAACAATAAACTTTGGTTTATTTTCCTTTTCAGATAACCAATTTTTTAATAAATCTATTACTCTCTTATACTCTAAGCTACAAAATGGTATGCCTTTTATGTACTGTTGTTCCATTTCTTACATACACTTCCCCTATGTGTTCTCTTATAATAAATGACTTAAACTTCCTCTTGTACAAACTGTAAATACTCATCAATATCCTTATTTATTTGAAGTAATGCTTTCTCCCAAAACTCATTATCAGCAAGGTCGATGTGAAAGTATTGTTTCACCAACTCTTCGACTGGGCGTTTTCCAGTCTCACACAAGAATTTTTTGTATTTAGAATGAAACTCACTACCATCTTGTTTTGCAATTTCTAATAATCCTAAACTTAGTAGATAACCAAATGTATATGGATAATTGTAAAAAGGAACACTCGCTGTATAAAATTGACCATATTTCATCCAAACAAAAGGTTGATATTCTGTTAAAGAATTTCCATAAGCTGCTTTTTGTGAAAGTATAGATAATCTCTCTAATTCATCCGCACTTAAAGGTCCCTTTTGACTTTCTTCATAAAATGTTTGCTCAAATTGAAATGAAGCTCGAATGGCCATTACATAATTAAAGCTATTTCTGATTTTCCAGCTAAGCAATGATTTTCTCAGTTCTTCACTTTCTGCTATTTTAACTAAGTAATCTACAAGTACCATCTCAAAGAAAATAGATGCTGATTCTGCCATACACATTGGAAGGTAGTCATCTAAAAAAGCAGTAGACTGCTCATTGCTCATTACATAAAAATGCCATGCATGCCCTAATTCATGAGCTAATATTCTTACGCTATCAATTGTTTCATCATACCGTAATGAAATTCGAGATTCTCCTTCACTTAAAAAAGGAGCGCAAAATCCACTAGGTGGCCTATTATCTCTTGGCTCAGCATCAACCCAACCATTCATAATAGCGTGCTGTGCAAATTGAGCTAGTTCTTCATCGATATCCTTTAAGGCCTCATATATATTTTCTACTGCTATTGAAAACGGAATTTGAACCTGATTATTTTCTTCCAATGTCATCAAATCATGCCAAGTAAACGTCTCCTTACTTCTTTTATGAAACGCTATAACACTCGATAACTTTTCAAGATTCCCTTCAATAGCATTCCACATTTCCAATAATGCATTTTTAGAAATACCGTTTGCTTGAAGCGATTGTGACAATACCTCCTTTTCTTGTAACAGGTTACTTTTTAGGTTACGCAATCTACCTATTTGATTAAGTACGCTAGCAAATACTGTTTTCTCCTTTTCCAATGCCTCTGTAAGAGAAGAAAATACCGCTAATCTTTCATGATGAGTTTCACCATTCATCGCAAGATAGTTTGCTTTTCCAAATGATAATATCTCGTTATTATGATGTACTTCTAATCTATTTCGTAATTGTATGTACATGTCTTCCCAAGCTTTTAATTCATTTTCTATAAAGTTGATATTTTGATTTTCGAAGAAGTTACTTTTTTCATGATTCGATTCTTGTAGTAATAAACGAACCTCTGTTTTCAACGTATTTATTTTTGTATGAGGTAAAGCAGCTGTAAATTCATCTGCGTGTTCAGCAGAAAGACAATAAAAGTAATACTCTGCCTTTTCAATTCTTTGTATAATTCTTGAGAGGATTGCTGGGTCGCTATTTTCTTTATATGTTCCTATTAATTGTTCGATTATCTCTATTTCTGTAGAAAACGTAGGATCTTTTGTTTCAGGATATAACCTTTCCAAATCCCATCGCGTTGGATGATTGATCATTTGATTCATTTTATAGCCTCCTGTTTTTACAGATAGTTACAATAATGCATTCATTAGCTAATTATATATGAATCACTTAAATTTTAACATCTTGAAATATTCCGACTTTTGTGTGGGTATTTTAATAGTATTACTTTCACTCCTTTCCTATTCTATTTCTTCTTATTTATATAGCGTGTATTTACTACCTTTTCTTTTTGATATATATACACCAAACACATCAATGCAACTACAATCGGAATGGCAATTACATCACCAATAAACGGATATACCATTACGCAACATGTGAATGCTGTTACAGAAAAAATCTTTCCTAGTCTATTCTTGATTAGCTTTATTCCCGCTGCAGTACCTACAATATATGTAACAATTCCTAATGAATTAGGGATTAACACTAATTGATCTACGCGAATATGAAAAAAGAAGCTTATTAAAAGCCCTGTTATTGCGATGAAACCTACTATCATTAAAGCATTCGTTGGTGTATTGCTTTTGTTATTCAAATACCCCAGATATTCAGGTGCAAATTCTTCTTTTCCTAGAGAATAACCCAGCCGACTCATACTTGCTATAAATGCATTTGTTGTACCTAAACAAATCATGAAAGCTACTAATCCAACTAACCATACAAATTGGTCACCTAATGTATTTTTTATAACGGTTACAAGAGCGGTACTATTATCAGACTTTATAGAATATGCTCCTGTCCCAATTACTGAAATAGCAATTCCTATATAAATAAGGCCAATAATAATAATCGCAGCACCTGTTGAAAAAATGATATTTCTTTTTCTCGGAGATTTGAATTCAGGCGCTAAACTTGAAATTGCTTCCCATCCAAAAAAAGACCAAAATATTAATAATGTAGCATGTAAAATAGGGTGTATTTCATTTAATGAAATGTTTATATTTATGTTTTCCATTTCAATATAAGGCAATGAACAAACAATTGTTATGAGTAAGATAAGAAAAGTTAATACACCTATACATACTTGAAATACTCCACTCATTTTTAACCCGAAGAAATTTGAACAAATAGCTACACTTAATATAAGAAAGGCAATTACATATGCAAAGTCAACAGGCAAATTGAAAACTTTAGTGATATACATCCCACCTGTTAGAGAAACGATAATTTGCCCAACACTTCCAGCAATAAAAAAACACCATCCTATTATAGCCCCAATGTGTTTTCCAAAAGCTTTTTCAGAGAACGTTGCAATTCCACCTGCGCTTGGATGCTCGATAGACAAAAAGGCAAAAGTAAACGCAAGCGGGATACTAAGCAAAATCATGATAAACCAAGAGATAATAGCACTTGGCCCTGCTATACTTGCTGTCATACCCGGTAAAATGAGAATTCCTGATCCTAAAACAGCTCCGACATATAAAGCTGTTCCCTTTCGAATAGAAATCGTTTCTTTAAAATCATTAGACATTTAATGCACCTCCATTTATATTTAAATTATAGAAAGTTATTAATCTATTTTATATTCAAAAATGAACATAAACTTTTTCTAAACTTTATATTATGAAGGTTTTTTAATTATTTATTTTCAATTTCGTAAAGGAGTATACATTATGGATGAAATCGATAAAAAAATAGTTTCACTTTTACAAGAAGATGCCAGAATGACAATTAAAGAAATGACTGAACATTTACATCTTAGTCGTCCAAGTGTTACCGAAAGACTCAAACGATTACATGATGCAGGAATAATTGAAAAATATACAGCACGTATTTCCCTCGATGCAGTCGGCAAAGACATTCAAGCGTTTTTAAGAATAGAAAACTTAAAAATTGCCTGTAAAAAATTCGAAGAAAAAATATATAACGAACACAGAATACTTGAATGCCACCGAGTCACTGGCGAAAGTAGCTATTACTTAAAAGTAGCTGTGCAATCAATGAAAGAATTAGAAGAATTAATCGATGTTGTAATTCCATTTGGTACAGTAAAAACTTCTATGATACTCTCCTCACCAATCCCTTACAGACCGGTTATTGTGGAGTAAACCCCAAAAAAGGAGTGATTCTTATGATCACTCCTTTCTACTTTAAAATTTACCCAGGTATGATTTTACTTATTTATTTCCAAATTTCATTTGCCCATTCAGGATGATCAATAAATGGATTACGATTATGTTGATATTTTGTAAAAATAACTTCATTACGCTTTCGTTCCAAATCATCGACAGGGTCTTGTTCATTCCATTTTAGTAAAACAGATAGTTTCCCCATATATGGATCTTTATTGTTATTCACTTTTTCATTAAGCTCTAAATCTACTTCGCCATTGTCTCCTTCATAACGAACAGCCATGTAAAATAACATTCTAGCAATATCCCCTTTTACACTATCACGAGGTTCCCAAGAATCACTATCGTATTTACATTCTGTTGCTTCTGAATGACTCACACCGCCATTATCAAAATCCAAATTCCCACGTGAACTATTGACAGATACATCCGTAGCTCTTAAATGGTGAAGGTCCGTTCCTGGTCCTGCAGCTGTCCCAAAATCACCGTGAGATTTTGCCCAAACATGCTCTCGGTTCCAATTATCGACCCCTGAACCATTTGTAAATTTTCCTTGCGAACGTCCTGTATATAAGAGAAGAACATTGTTTTTATTATTTGGATCTTCATCAGTATCTCTTAGTGCTTCCCAAACCGCACTGTATGATATCTTTGTATGATTATCAATAATATTATGAAGCTCCTTTTTTAATTCTGAACCCGCTTTTCCCTTTGCGCTATTATAATATGTATCATCATAATTTTTTACAGTAACCTCTTGTGTTAAAATCATCTCTGCTTTCGGAGACGCAGACACTACTTCAGCATATGTAGTATCTGTAAATGATAAGGACGAGGAACCTAAAATAAAGAATGAAGAAATAGCAACCATACTTAGTTTTATTTTTTGAAATGGCATATACACAAATCCCCTTTAAAATTAGATGCTAGTTAATGAACAAAAAACTCATTCTAAATACATGAAGTATTATTAAAATATATAAATTTTTCTTTCTCTCTTCTAGGAAATCCTATTCAGCCTGTATAAATTTCCATGCTTTTGGTTGATCCGTTTTCTTTCCTAACACAATCCAGCTCTTCCCTTTACCATTTTCTTGATAATTTACTGGGTATCCATCTGTATATAGGTAATATTCAGCTGAATTATTCGGATTTGGATACACTTTAAACTGTGCAGTATTTGCTTTTTGTTTCGCAAGATGTACCCAATTTGTCATGTTGGAGTAATTAAGAAATACGTAATTATCATAGTTGGATTGCGTCATTTTCAGCAGTACACTTTCTCCGCGATGGAGGATTCCATTATTCTCTTTATCAAATACAAACTGAACAGGTGTACCGTGAACTTTATTATCATCTACATGATTAGATAATAGTGCGTAATCATTCGCAGCATATACTTCAAAGGTCAAACCTCTATTTAGAAACTCACTTGGTACTACGAAGTATTTTTTATTATCTTGTATTGCTTCTCCTTTAGAATCTTTTACTATCGTATTTTCAATATCTTCAGCAGCAGTATTTCCAACAAATGTGTTAAACCATAAATGAATAAATCCCGCTGTATTTCTTTGAGCTTTTTCTAAACTTCTCTGAACAGCTGGCATAACTTCTTCTTGCCAAAGAGCATTGTTTCCTTTATTATAGTGAGATTTAATCTCGTCATTGGTAATGTTCCCGATTTCCACTTTTGCGAGTTTCGCTGTTTCATGGATCCACTGTTTTGGATCATTAGAATTCACTAAATTATATACGCCCTCACCATCAGATACTTCATACTGTGTCTGAATTGTCGTCACATAATTTTCAAAAGCGCTATGAAACTTTAAAGCACTCATGTCGACGGCTGTAAAATTAGCAGCATGCATTGGCTGAGTAGCATCTGTGAAGTAGTGCGTCGCAACACCTAAATAATAAAAAGCTTGTTTTCGGTCATCCTTCTTAAAGTATTCACCTGCTAATTTAAAATATTTATCTCCTTGCGAGAGAGCTGTTGGTTCTTCTTCTCCTTTATAGTTCTTTCTCGTATCAGGATCGTAGAAGTGAGATTTCCATCCTCCCTTAATTAGCCCATCAATGCCTATCGTACCTGTACCGCCATCGTTAAATTCATCAAGGTAATCGGCATCATAAAGACCTCTTTCAAATAACTCCTTATATTCAGGAGTATTTAAAAATTGTAATTCATTTGCTTGAACCGTCTTATCTTGATTACGACCCATAATTTGAATTGCGTTTCGTGCAATCCATAAATGTGTGCTTTCATTAGGATGGTGCGGATGCTCCGCAGACCATCTTTTCACACGTTTGTGCTCTTGGTTTTCCTGTTTCATTACTTCGTCAATTCCACAAGCATATGTTTCTGTTGGAATTGTCATTGCAATAGAAGATATTGCTGTTACAAAAGCTAGTGTACATAATTTCTTTTTCATACGATTCTCCTAAATTTCAATTTCATCAATAACGTAAACGATTTTACTTTTAAACAAAAATACCCTTCCACATTAAAAATGTAGTTTAATAATAACCTATATATTTCAATTTTTTTATGCAATTATACATATTTAGTTGCTAGCTAAAAAGACTACAGTTTATCGATGATTGAAATCAAAAATATTTATTAAATAAGAAAGAGGGACGAATATGATTTTGAGAACAAATGACAAAAAGGCGCGAAAAACAGTAAGATATGTTGCAGGATTTGTTATACTTTTAATACTAGTATCCTTTATATATCAATGGAATAACGGTTTAGAGATTGATACGACTGAGAGAGTTTCTTTCATACTAGTTCTCACTAGTTTCCTTTCTACCTTCTTGCCTGTTAGAAAAAAAGCTAGTGAATAATAAAAAAGTTACGTCTGCTACTGTAAATCGTTTGTATTACATATATTCTTTATTGCATTTGATATATTAATTCCTCCTACGATGTTATCCTCATCTATTTCGTACAAAACTATGATTGTAAAAAAAAAGATTGATCAAAAAGATCAATCCTTTACTCTACTTCATTTAAGAAGAACAATGTTAAAACACCTGGTCCTGTATGCGCACCGATTGCTGCTCCAATTGTATTTACAATAAACACATCACAGCCAAATTTTTCAGTAATTAACGCTTTTAATGCATTCGCAGTTTCTAAATCATCACCATGTGTAATGCCAACTGTTTGACCTTTAAGGTCTTTTCCTCGCTCTTCCATTATATCGACAATTCGGCCTAAAACTTTCTTTCTACCTCTAATTTTTTCAAGTGGTACAAGCTTTCCTTCTTCCACATTTAGAATCGGCTTAATATTTAATAAACCACCAATAAATCCAGCTACCTTACTTAAACGACCACCTCTAACAAGATACTGCAAATCAGCAACTGTAAAGATATGCTCCATATGTTTTGTTAGAAAAGCAATTCGTTTCAAAATTTCTTCTTTTGATGCACCTTCTTTAGCCATTTTCGCAGCTTCTAATACAACAAGACCTTGACCAAGTGAAGCGCATTTTGTATCAATAATTTCCAAATCGAAATCTGCATATGTTTCTTGTACTTCTTCTTTAATCACTACTGAAGATTGATATGTACCAGAAAGTTCAGAAGAGAAAGCTACATATATACAAGGTGTACTTTGCTTTGCATATGTAACGAACTTTTCTTGGAATGTTTCTAATGATGGCAGCGATGTCTTAAATACCTCGCCTTCTCTCATCTTTTGTAATAATTGAACCGAATCTAATGTTACTCCATCTAAATACTCTGTTTCTGCCTCATCATATACACGGAGTGGAATCAAATCTATATCATAAGCTTGCAGCAATTCTTTTGGTAAATCAGCAGCACTATCCGTAATGATTTTAACGCTCATTTTTAAACCTCTATTCTATTATAAGTATACTAAAATAAGAACAATTACCTTTAAATTATATACGTAAAACACTTATGAAGAAAGAGAAAGTATTATTAAACTATTCTATATTCTATGCGCGGAATGTGGAGAAATTAACTTCATGATCAAATCAATTTCTCAAACGAGTTATATCTAATTGAACCAAGTACCATTATTTCATTACAAATCATTTTGTTTCCTATACAATAGAAATATCAGAATTTTTCAAGGAGTGTATTTTTATGAAAATAAAATTTGCTTCACCAGAGGATTTAGAATGGATTAACAGTCAGTATAAATCAGTTGGATTTGTGCCAAGTGATTTAAAAAAAGATAAAGTGGCAATTGTGACATACAACGGAGAATATGTTGGACTTGGACGTTTAGTTAAAATTGATCAAAGTACGTTAGAAATGGGCGGTATTTATATACTTCCTAAATTCAGAGGCTATAAATTAGCAGGAGATCTCCTTTCTTTCTTAGTAGACGAAGCAAAGCAATCCAATGTACCTAATATTTATTGCATTCCTTTTGAAGAACTGGCAGCTTTTTATAAAAAATATGGTTTTAAAGAAATTAATACTGATCAAGAGGGTGTTCATCCTACTGTATTAAATAAATATAATTGGTGTTTACGGGAATATGATAAAAATGTTTTGTTGTTTAAATTATAAGCACTTTTGAATTCAAACTTCATTTCATACCATTATTTGCTTCTTCAAACAAAAAGGCAGCATGTACAATTATACATGCTGCCTTTTCATCTATGAACAATCCTTATATATTAGTTTTTATCCATCTGCTTTAGTGCTTTTTTAGGAATTTCATTTTGTTGGACTTCTTCATATGTTGAAATCCCTTTATATCCCTCACTATTTGGTTCATCAAATACATACACACGTAAAAAAGCATTTAGCTTTAAATTTTTATTAGCATCGAACTTAATACTCGTCTTATTTCCATCTTTATCATATGCAATTACGTTATACTCGTAACGCTTCCAAGTAGGATCATCTTTATCTACCTGATATTCTTTTCCGTTCTCCGTAATATGAACATACATTTTATCTTTGCCCAATTTTTGCTTCATTTCAGCTAAATCCCAATCAAAGCTTACAAAAGCAGTCATTAAAAGACCTAATAATACGAGAAAAGCAATCAAAGTTATTAACAGTTTCTTCATGTTTTCAACCTCTTGTTTTAATAGTATGTGACACCTCGTATACTATCAGAAACCTTATGATCTATTTATCTATTTTCCTTACAAAAACCTTACACTTTTGTAATAAATTCGAACTGATTTTGAATTAGCAAGGATTTCCTTTCCCTTCACTGAACAGCACTTCTCCTACCCGAACTTTTGGATGCAAATATTATAATTGAGAATGATAATAAGGAAACAATTTCATCTTTCCACTAAAAAACGTTATAATAAACTGTAGCCTCTACGATTATGTTATAAAGGAGAATGAAACAATGGCTAAAATTAAAGTATACCAAGTAAAAGAAGAACATATGGAAACAGTAAAAGACATTATTGATGTTCAAGAAGAAAACCCAACTGCTGAACATTTACAAACTCTATACACATGTGTATTAGATACTGAGGATATGGCATTGCCTGAATCATATATCGAAGAAGATATTTTAATCGATTCTATTGAAGTAATGGTAAACGTGTCTCAAAATAAAGTAAGAGACCTAGGCACATACGATGTAATTGAAGTACAAAACAAAGGTAAAAAAACACAGATTTTATTATTAGCAGACGAAGAATATGAAGTAATCGAAGGTTAATTTGTAAAGTTACATACAAAAAAGCTCCTTTCTATTTGAGAAAGGAGCTTTTTTCTTCTATGCTTTTGATGTTTCAGCCTTTATCTTACCTTGTTCTTTCTTGTATACCATTCGTTCATTCCCCATAAAGAAAATAAACACGAATGCTAAACCTGCTGGAACTAACGCCCACATAAAAGTATGAACGATAGAACTTGAAAGGGCTTCAATAATTTTATCTAATATTTGTGGCGGAATTTGAGATCTTGCGCCTTCTGAAAGAATTGCTCTTGAATTCCCTAGAGCGTTGCTATTTATTCCGCCATCCATTCCTTTAAATGCTTCTTCTAATTGATCTTGAAAACCTGTTCTTTGAATCATACCAAATATTGTAATCCCAAGGGTCATTCCTAATGAACGGATAAAGTTACTCGTTGAAGTTGCTGATCCCCTCTGGTTCATACCGAAATTATGAATTGCAGCCATACTTAATACAGAGAATGAGAAACCTACGCCAAAACCAATAATAATCATATAAATGGTTAACCATACACGGCTCGTTTCTGGTGTTAATGTACTTAATAAGAACAATCCACCAAGCATAATCACAGCTGAAATAATCATGATATTACGGTAACTTAGCTTTGACGTTAAAAATCCGCCTAACTGTGCTGTAACGACTGATCCTAACATCATTGGCAATAGTAATAAGCCAGAATTCGTTGCCGATCCGCCATATACACCTTGAATGAACAAAGGAATATATACAGTTGCTGACATAAAAGCAGCCCCGTAAAATAAAGCGATAATTGTACTCATCCCGAATAAGCGCTGTTTAAACATTTCAAACGATATGATAGGTTCTACCACTTTTCTTTCAATAAAAATAAACATAATAATTAAAATAGCAAATGCCGCAAATAAACTTAAAATAAAAGTAGAGTCCCAATCATACTTCTGTCCACCAAGTTCTAATGCGAACATTAAACAAACAACTGCACCGACTAGTGTAATTGCACCAAACCAATCAATCTTTTGTTTTTGATGAACGCGCGATTCTTTATAAAAGAATACAATAAAAATAAGTGATAGAATACCAAGCGGTAAGTTAATATAAAACACCCAGTGCCAGCTAATGTAGTCTGTAATATATGCGCCAAGTAAAGGACCGAAAATACTAGATAATCCAAAGACCGCACCAAATAATCCACCCATTTTCCCGCGCTTTTGGGGCGGAAAAATATCAAAAACAATAGTAAAGGCAATTGGAACAAGTGCCCCGCCACCAATACCTTGGATCGCACGATAAATACCTAACTGCGTAATATTTTCTGCGGTACCACAAAGTGCCGAACCAATCATAAAGACAATTAAGCCGAAAATAAAGAATCTTTTTCTACCATACATATCTGATAGTTTTCCGAAAATCGGCATTCCTGCCATTTCTGCTACCATATACGCCGATACAACCCAAACAAAGTTTTCTAATCCGCCTAAATCGCCAACAATTGTTCCCATCGCTGTAACAACAATGGTATTATCCATTGATGCCATTAAAATCCCTAGCAATAAACCAGCAACTACAAAGCTAAGTTTACTATTCTTTGCAACCATATATCTTGCTCTCCCTCTTACAACTATATTTGTTTATGTTCTTTTACAACTGATTTGCCTTTTTGATTAAAGCTAGTATGATATTCAACAACACTTATTTCACAGCCAGGGCCAATTGTAACATTGTTCCCCCTCACTACTTCAGCTATTGTATGCTCTAAATAAATGTCATTACCTTCAATAATTGATGTTTGAAGATTACCAGTATGACTTGTAAAAGGAATAAATCTAGCTTTTTTTCGTACTGTAATCTTTTTCCCACCAATTTCTCTTACTTTACTTCCTTCATAACGCAAGATAATGTTAATATTTTCAGCATTTAAAAGCCCTTCACTTTCAAGACCACCCGTTAATAAAAATTCTTCAACTTCAATATCTTCTTTTACAGTCAGCCCTCCTTTAATGTCCACAAAGTTTCCGGATAACTTTCCATTCACTTCGAACATTCCTCGAATTTTTATTTTGTTAATGTGACAATCATTCTGCACTTGTGTATTACCATATACTTTCACATACTCAGCATGCAAACCACCTTGTACTTCACTATCTCCATACACAATATATGAATTTGTCGTCATATCACCACGAACGTCGCTCGTTCCATATGCTTTAAATTCATTGCAGTTCACATCATTTGAAATTGTTCCTTCTCCTCGAATTTTCACCTTATTATAGATTCCACCTGATGAACTACCAGAACCATTCAATGTAAGACTATTTCGCTTTTCCATTTACATTCCTCTCTCTATAAAAAAATTAAACTTGCTGAATTTCTTTTACTTTTGCATTTTTATCAACATGAAGAACTCCCGTATATTCTATAAGTCCAATCTCACAATTCGGCCCCACTGTAACATTGTTACCTCTTACAGTTTTAATTTGCACGTAATCAATATCAATATTGTCACCTTCTAACAATTCAGCTTCTAAATGTGATCCAAACACCGTTTTAAAAAGCCCACTAAATGCTGTTGGTCTGTGTCTTACTTTAATTGTTTGACCACCTATTTCTTTTACTCTACATGTACCATGAATATCGATGTCAATTTCATCTGCGCTTAGTAAGCCACCAATTGTGAATTGCCCTTCTGACGAAAAGATATCTACTTCACAATTACCGTCAATAGTCGCTTGCCCACGGATTTTAAGCTCTTCTCCTGTCAAAGTACCACCAATTGTTCCTTTTCCAGCAATCTTTAAGTTGTTAGCCTTTACATCTTTTGTAATCGTTGCTTTTCCATCAATTCGCATATTTTCAGTGCTTACTGTACCGTCAACTTTACCGGATCCACTAATTTTTGTGTTCTCGCTTTTTAAATCACCATTTACACTACCTGACCCATTACATTCAAATTCATCACAGTCAATATTTCCATTAACAGTTCCTTTTCCATTTAACTGTACTTTATGGAACTCTCCACCATTTGAAGAACCATAGCCATTTATAATTAATTTTTCTGTATGCATTATTTCTCCTCCACTACAATAGTTTT
This sequence comes from Bacillus sp. 105MF, assembly GCF_000374885.1. Taxonomy (NCBI): domain Bacteria; kingdom Bacillati; phylum Bacillota; class Bacilli; order Caryophanales; family Bacillaceae; genus Bacillus; species Bacillus sp. 105MF. Next base: position 68,917 of record NZ_KB895573.1, read on the forward strand.
GATTTTAATGCTTCTGTATATTGCATGATTGTTAAACGTACGACTATCTTCGTACCTTTTTCAAAAAATAGATCTTCCACATTTGAAACTAAGAAACATGTAGCAATACCTAGTTTTCGAACCACAACTAATTCACTATTCTTTTGTTTCATGATTTCATAGTGCTCATGCAGCACTTGCAGTATCATCTTACCTTCTTCTAAACTAATTTCTCCAGATTGCAGTAATTCTTCTAAAATGTATACATAGAGAATATCAACAAATTGAAATTCTACCGGTTTATTCGTTTGTTCTATAAAAAACTGCACAACCGGTTCGGAGGCAATACCCTTTCGTATCATGTCTTCTTTCGTTAAAGAAACCTCTGTTACACTTGGTGAAAACATATTCGCTAATTCATCTAGAGACAAATCCTCTTTCATTGTTTGAATTTTATCAATACGTTCTAATATCTTTTCTTTCGGAAAAAATGTTTCTTGCCCTGTAAAAGTTGATTTTCTTACAAACCAATCTTCTGGTATTAAATTCTTTCTTTTCCACCTATATAGCTGTCCGTATGAAATACCAGTCAGTTCTAATAAATCCTTTTTTGAAATTAAATCCGTATTCAACTGTATAACACTCCTTCCTGATAACAATGTAACATAACACTGTTACGCTGTAAATGGGTGTTTATAAAAAATGTGCGAAACAATGTTCAAAATCAAAATGTACTTCCATACAAAAAGGCCCTTTTGATTTTTCAACAGAACCTTTATTAAATGCTTATATATTAAGGTTTAAACCATATATTATAAAAATCAATCCAACCTTGAGCGTTGATGATTATATTTTGTACTTTTTCATGTGTACGTATGTGTTGTTTATTACGATATAAAGGAACAATATGAATATTACGTAACAATGTGTCCTCTATATCGCGTAACAGTGTAATTCGCTTTTCAAAATTAGGTTCAATAAAATATGAATGTAATTGCTCATTAAAATCCAGAGAGCTATGCTGATAAATAAAACTATTTTTTGAAAGAAACATATACAGAAAACTGCTTTCTGTTTGCTCGCTAATGGTAGCACTATCATGAATGATATCTGCTTGCTTTATCATTTGAACCTGTAATAATTCCTGTGTATCAAGAAAAGCTATTTCAATTACAATTCCATATTTGGCACATTCTTTTTGAATCCAATATGAATCTTCTACATGATCTTGTCCTTTAAATGTGTATAAATTTAATATTTCATTATTATACTTACTATTTTGAACCAAGATTTGAATATCCTCTTTTATTCTTGGCATAAAAAAATTCGTCAATAATAATTCCCCTGCTACCTCGCCACGCTCTCCCTCTAACTCACCTATTATTTTGCTGCTATGAATAATTTTATACAACGCTTTGCGAAATGTAATATCTTGCATAGGTCCTTGTTTCTCAGTGTTTAACGTTATATATGTTACATTGGATTCCAGTATAGAAAGTTCCTTATGATACTTTTCTAATTCTTTATGTTGCGCCTTTACGAAAACATCATATGTATCAATACTTTGTGGTACATTCCATAATTCAATCCGATCGAGAAAGGGTCGTTCACGAAAATACAAATCATGAGCTTCTAATACAAAAATAGACTCATTATTTTCACACAGTTTAAACGGTCCTGTTCCAATTAATTTGTCTTCCTCATCTTCCATTACAATAGAACACTGTTCTGAGCTTAAAGCATGTAATAACAATTGATTTTCCGTATGCAAGTGCATTTCTACAATATATTCATTTACAATACGAACACTTTCAACATGTTGAAGCATCCATGAATACGGATTATCCTCTTTATTCATAAACCTACCAAATGTATATACAACATCATGAGCTGTAAATCGTTTTCCATTATGAAATCGAACCCCCTTTCGTAAATAAAAAGTCCATAGTTTTAGATTGTCATTATATTCCCAATGAAAAGCTAGTCTCGGTTCTATTGTATTTGTGCTCTCATTAACATAAATAAGCGTGTCATATAGATGTTTTACCATATGACACTCCGAACGCATTGTAGCATATACAGGATCTAAAGAAATTTTCAGGTTCATTTCAACTTGTAAACGCAGTACATCTTGTCTTCCTCGAGAAGTCATTTCAATTTGATAACCAAATATCGAATCTATCCAAGCTTGGAATTGTTTTTCTAATATGGGGAAATATGAGCTATATTGCTCAACAAATGCTTTTCCACCCTTTACATCCCCTTGTTTCGTTATTTCTTTCCCCTGTTCTAAAATTAAAGAAATAGGATTTTTTTGAAACGATAACTTTGATCGATTCCCTCTTCCGCATCCTGGAAACCAACAAATCCACGCTAACTCTTCTAATTTTTTTATAATAAATTTACTATTACGATCCGTACAAAAAAATGTTTCCGATATATTTTGTAATGATATTTCTATTTTTTCTTCCTCTGTTCTCCCTTTTCCATACTGGACCCACAGCTGTATGTACTGCTCCAAAATAACCATACTTTTCCCCCTAAAAGATGAAAAATCTCCTTCTTTCATTCTACCCTTTTTCATTTCTTGCTTCTATCTTAAGATTTCTATATAGAAAGGGGAAATGAAGAATGAATCATCTTATAAAACGCTATAATAAACCAATCCGGATTCGATTATTAGGTGAGTTGTTAACTAGAACAACTCAGGCCATGTTAGCAATTATTTTTATTGTCCATGTCAATAAAGCACTAGAAGGTAATGTGATTATGACAATGCTTCTGTTTGGATTGCAGCCACTTTCTGATATTGTGTTCACAATCATTGCTGGAGGTGTAACAGATCGCTACGGTAGAAAGAAAATTATGTTACTCGGATTATTCGTGCAAGCAATTGCAATAGGCGGATTTGTTTTTGCTGAATCAGTCCTATTCTTTGCTTTGTTATATGTAATGAACGGTATTGGCCGCTCCTTATATATTCCTGCTCAGCGTGCACAAATTGCCGATTTAACTGAACAAAAACAACAAGCTGAAATATTCGCTGTTCTTCAAACAGTAGGAGCTATCGGTGCTGTGATTGGTCCATTCATCGGTGCCTTTTTTTACAATAGTCACCCTGAATACTTATTTGTCATTCAAGCTGTAACTCTCCTGCTGTATGCCATTCTCGTTTGGACACAACTGCCAGAAACAGCTCCAATCATTCAAACTAATGAAAAATCAGCACAAGTAACAACACGTACACAGTTTATTTTTAAGCATTATGCTATATTTGGACTCATGATATCTACTCTTCCGATTAGCTTTTTCTATGCCCAAACTGAAACAAATTATCGTGTATTCGCAGAAGATATCTTTCCAAATTTCTTATTTGTTCTCGCATTTATCTCGACTTGTAAAGCTGTAATGGAAATCATCCTGCAAGTTGGTCTTGTCAAATGGTCTGAACCATTTTCAATGCCTAAAATAATTGTAATTTCATATATTTGTTATACATTCGCTGCTATTGGTTATGGTTATTCTACAACATTATGGTCACTCTTCTTCACATTGCTTTTCCTGACAATTGGTGAAAGTATTGCTTTAAATCACTTACTACGATTTGTTTCCAGAATAGCACCAAGTCACAAGCGGGGATTATATTTTTCTATCTACGGCATACACTGGGATATTTCTCGAACGTGCGGTCCTGCTATAGGTGCAGTTATATTAAGTCATGTAAGCGGCGGCACTCTATTTTATATTTGCGCCTGCTTGTTAATAATCGGAGGAATTGTTCAAACTTATTTTGTATATTCAGTAGAGCGTAATAAATCAAAAGAGCTGTTCTTATAACAGAACAGCTCTTTTTCTTATATCAACTACCCTGCCATATTATTAACACTGTCCTCTGTGGAAAACTCTACATGTATATATTCTTTATTCATAATTTCTTCCTTAAAACATATCCTATTTATTTGTTATACTGAATAGATAATAGAAAAATTTTACTGGGTTTGATAACCATTTTATTCACTTTAAAGAAGAGGTATAATGAATAAAGCTATCGACATACAATATCTGTGTCATTTAATATATCAAACATTTTCAATTCCTGTTCATTTTTTGTCTACAAATAATGATATCTTATATGAATTTATTTCTAACGATAGTTGTAGTCCTTTTTATTCCTCTAAGAAAGAACAACTAAATGACCTTTATCAAAAAAATGATCCCTATAACTTTCCACTCATCAAGACCAATCGTTATCTAGAAAATTTTGTTTTAATTCACATAGTAGATCATGAATACATGGAGGGAACTCTTATCATTGGCTCTTCTGCATACCCACGTTTATCAGAAGATATGGTTATTGAACTCATGAATGAATTTGCACACAATTGCAATAAAGGCTGACTTCTAGTGCACTCTTTCACTCGGTTATGTTGGATAATTTTTATCTTTTACAAGTAAAAAGCTTCACTTTTCAAATGTCCGAAGAAACTTTTTCATGGTATGGGTGCTCCTTTGAGCAGATATCCCCCTTCTCTACTAATAAATTGTTATTTTTTAAGATTTCTGCTAACAATTTGTATAACCATTTTTGTGAAATTTATCCAAAATAAAAAAGCCGCCCTATTAAAGGCAGCTTTAGCTATGTATTTATACTTCAATACTTTTTCCATCTTCAACGATGTGGTAAAGTAAATGAGCTAAATGATGAATTGGACCATATTCTTCCTCTTCTTCATCTGTTTCACCTTGGAATTCAAGGTCATTTAAGTAAAGTGCTAAAAATTGATAGAATAATTTCAAATCAAATCCGTAGCAAGCACTTGGCTCTTCATGATCTCCTTCATATTGCAACATTAAGTATTGTTCATTGCCTTCTGCATCTTCTGCATCAAAGAATACAAAGAAACCAACATTTGTATCTAGATCAAATAGATGACGAGTACCGTTTTCTGTTACTTTATTGAAGTCCTCTTCACTTAACTTATGTACTGTTGTTGCTTTTGCATTGTCTTCTTGATGAAAGTTTACTGTAAATGATTTCAATGCTTACACCTCCTGATTGTATAACAGTAGCATAACAGATTAGGACAAATAATACAAAAATGGATCGCTGACAATTTTCAGCGATCCACCTAATTTCATTTTCGCATTGCACGCAGTAATAAGCTGACAATAAAAATTAAAACAATGGCACCAATTAATGCTGGAATAATTGCATACCCTCCGATAACCGGTCCAAACGTACCCAATAACAATGTTCCAAGCCAAGAACCGATTATCCCAGCAATAATATTTCCAATCACACCACCAGGTACATCTTTACCAACGATTAAACTTGCTAGCCATCCTAAAATACCACCAACAATTAAAGACCATATAAATGCCATATCACTATACCTCCTTAATTTTACAAAACAAAAATAATACCTATAAATTATTGCTTACCATTAGTTATGCTACTATTTTTGATAAGTTATACCTTAAATGCCACGTATAGCTTTTTATACAATTGAATTAATACAGTTTTGTATCCATTCAAAATAAATTATTTTTCCAAACCATATTATTCCTCGATGATCTGATAGCCTTATTCCCTAAGAACAATCTGGTTTCAACATTGTTCTCATAAATTTTTTTAAAACGTTTGATAGTTAAAATCAATGGCCATTCTTTGTACAGACCGATTATCAAATCTTATGGGTTCAGCAATCTTTCTAAAATCAGCTACACTTTGTCCTCGAGTTTCGTCATTTGTTGTACTTATCCATACAGCAGACTTTTTATATTCAAAGATATTATCATTCATTAATGAAATAAACGATAATAAATCATGAATGGGACTTCCACCAATTCCAAGGTATTCTTTTTTATAAAAGTTCTCATAATAAAAATCAATCATTGGCTTAATTAGTTTTGCTAGCCCTGTTCCCTTTTCATTAATAATGTTTCCATTTCAGGAGTAATAAGTGCCTGCTGCGTTACATTTAACGGATAAACACTAACATTCTTGGCATATTTCATGACAATATTAGTTGCAATTGGATCTCCATAAAGTGAAACTTTAATCAGTGGGGGTTTTCTTCATCCTCCTCTGATTATTAGTTGAACGAATCGGGCTTTTATGGGCAGTTGTTGATCCCCCACCTAACTTCTTTGCTTTCGCTGAACTTTGAGGTGGGGGTCTTACTGCCCGTTAATGCGGGGTAAAAGTTAGCTTCTGAAACAGGAGTAACATTACCTGGAAATAAAAATGCGCCACCCATTATATAATAAGCGCATACTTGGTCCATTACATCTGGATACAAAAGAAATAATATTGCATGTTTTATCGGCATAAATTAAAGCAACTGCATCATCGATACCCAAATCTCCAAAAAAGATTTTTTATTAACTCCTCTCACCCTCCTCATCATTTTCTACTATTATTATTATGCGAAAAAGACAAGGCGGTGAAACAGTATCAAATAAAAAAACCGCCTATTTACTGGCGGTTATATGGAGATAATAAAATTGTTTATATTTTATTCAACTATCGTGTATTTTTCACTATGAATACAATTTATTTACCTTTTCATTTTCCTCTTAAAGCCCAAAACAGTGATTACGAAGATAATGATTATATAACCAACTACCCATAATAAAGGTACAACAAGATCACCATATTCACCAGATAAAGCAAATCGTGTAGCATCAACCGCATGAGCAAATGGCAATGCATAACCGACTGTTTTAAACGTACCACCAATCATATCTAACTTAAACCAAGTGCCACTTAACCATGTTGTAAGATTAACAAAAATCGCAAAAATCCCACCAACTTGCTTATCCGTAAAATACGTACCAAGTAGTAGACCAAATCCAATATAAAGCATTGCAATGATAATGAGTAGAATAGTGGCACCTAATACATTCGTATTAAATGATAGACCTAAGAAGAATGCTGAAATAAAGCAAATAACAATTTGAAGAATGGCAACCGGTAATAGTGGAAGAGTGTACCCAGTAATATAATCAGAGGCAGACATAGGGGAAGCAAAAATCCGCATTAAAAACGAACTGCTTTTATCCTTACCAATCAGCATCCCTGAAAATAACGTAATAAAAGAAAAACTGAAAACGATTACACCTGGCGTTAAGTTTTCTATATGATAAAGGTCCAAAGGCATATTTTTCTGCATGATTGAAAAAAGACACATAATAATAACCGGAAGCACAATCCCAAAAAGAAGCGTCAGAGAATCTCGTAAAATCTCCTTACGATTACGTGAAGCAAATGCTAAATATCTCATAGTCCGCCTCCCTCTTCAGTTAGCGTAAGGAAAATATCTTCTAAAGAAGATTGTCCCGTATTTTCTTTTAACTCATCAATCGTTCCAAGTGCATGCAATTTACCACCATGCATAATACCGACGCGATCAGCAAGTGCTTCTACTTCTTCTAGATAGTGCGTCGTTAAAATAATCGTGATTTTACCCTTTAATTCAAGTAGAGTCTTCCACAGATCATGTCTAGCACGAATATCAAGTCCTAGTGTTGGCTCATCTAAAAAAATGATTTGGGGAGACGAAATAAGTGCCATCGCAATGCTTAGCCGGCGCTGCAACCCACCTGATAATGTTTTTGCTTTATTTTTTGCTCGCTCCGAAAGTCCAAACTTTGTCATCATTTCCACCGCTTTTTGCTTAGCCTCTTGCTTATTGCTTCCATAAATACTCGAGATGAATTCTAAATTTTCCTTTACAGAAAGATTCGGAGCTACCGCAGTTTCTTGCGGAGAAATGTTTATTTTTTGTTTTACTGCCGTAGGTTTTTTGATGATACTATCTCCGAACATCAGTGCATCGCCACTTGTAGGTGTAAGTAAGCAACTAAGCATTTTAATCGTTGTTGTTTTTCCAGCAGCATTTTGCCCTAAAAGTGCGAAGAATTCTCCCTTCTTAATCGTCAGTGAAAGATTGTCAACAGCTGTGCGCTCTTTAAATTTTTTCGTTAGATTTTTTATAATTATGGCCATTATTCATCACTTCTCCCTTCAAATTGCCTTGATTGAATCGCAGCATTAATTTTTTTTATATCATTCTTTGAAATCATGTATTGAATAGTCCATGTGATGACATACGTACCTAAAAAACCAATAAAAAAAATCAGTGTGCCTATAGATGTTTTGGGCATCCACAGTAGCGTTACAATCGGCCCCCATACTAGTGCTGTTATACAAAAATGAACGATGTACTGTTTTAGTAGACTCCACTTCACTATGTCAAAAACAAGCGAACTTGTAGCGAATGTGACCCCAATCAGCCCTGTTAACAGTATTTGTACCGTGACAGCTGACATCTCACTAACAAATAAAGAGCGAAACTGTTCCACAACTGGCATATATTCTCCTTGACCTAATGGGAGCGAAATAAGGAGTTGTACGATTTGTCCAATAATCACACCGATAACAAAACCACCAACAACTCGACTAATTATATTTTTCAAGATATTTTCACCTCATATTCCGAACAGTTTCTTAATTTTTGAAACATAGCGTCGAGAAGCATACGTTTTGATATTCCCTGTTAATGACACGCCAATCGTTCCTGTCATACTAATATCCATATTCGTAATCATTTTAATGTTAACAATCTCTGAATTTGAAATACGAACAAAAAATTGACTATTTAATTTCTCTTCCAGTTCATATAACCTTGAGCGAACGGTATAAATACCAGCAGCGGTTTGGAGAAATACCTTCTGTTTCTCTGTATAGATTCTAACGATATCTTTACATTCAACAATTTCAACACCTCTTTCTGAAAATACAGCTAATGAATCCATATGAGTCTCCGATAGTCGCTTCATAATATCAGATATCTCATCTGTCATTTTATCCGTTAGAATGATAATTTTCGGCTCTTTATAAGATGGATCAATCGACACTTCAAACTTCACTTCACCACTTCCCTTTCACTCGCTCTAAATATAAAAGCTATTTAAGTTACTGTAAATGGATTTTCGATAACCGGTTGTTTTCACACGATAACTGGTCAAAAGACAAATATAACAATTAGATACTCCAGGAACATATTCTCTCTTTACAATAAATAGGCACACAAAACAGAACTTCTGTGTGCTGATTCAACTTATGTATTTCTAAATAAAAATCAATTTATTAAATTATTTTTCCATATAGATGTATAACTTATATAGGAAGGAACGAAATATTCAAAATACTTTTTCGCTAAAAAGTTCTCCCCTGTTAATTATATTTTTTACATTTCTATTATACATGAATAGAAAAAACGACACTGTATTTTGTGTCGTTTCGGCTCTCTATCATTAAACAATTTTATTGTTTTTAAAGGACTTTATTATTTGTGAACAGCATTTTCCATCTTTTTATACGACAAATATGCTAATACATTCTTACTTGTATCATATTTAGGATTGTTTCCTTTTTTCGGCTCTCTAACATGTGTCTTTTCAAACCCAGGAATTTCAGGCATTTTCTCCAAAAATTCAACAATCTCTTTTTCCGTTCCCTCAACGCGTACACGAATCATTGTTATTACTCCTCAATTCTCTATTTCTCTGTACTAAGTATAGCGTACTGAGAAAAGACTGCAAGAAAATTATCTTTTTAGCGTTGAACTTTTATGACATACAAACAGTGCCATCTCCGTATAAAATGATTCTACTTTATTATTGTTAAATTGTATGTTGAAGAACTCCTTCATTTCATTTGACGTTTTCATCATACAATCCGTTAACTTGGAGCGTGTTGGCGATGGGACATCCATCATGTTACACCACCAATCAAAATTAAATTGTTTTTCAAATGTGAAACATGATTGCATTCGTAAACCTTGCTTTTCTAATAATGAAATCCACTCTGTTTTTCTAAGCGCTCTCCTGTGACTTGGATCTCGCTTTTTCTCAATAAAATTATAAAATGTATCATATTCTAGGTTTTCTGGGGAGACATTATCAATTAATATAAATAATCCGTTCTCTTCTAACTTTCGATGTACTTCAAAAATAAATTGAGAAGGGTTTGAAAAATGATGCGCTGCAATGCGACAAATAATCGTATCAAACGATTGATTAGAAAATGGTAAATCCTCTGCATTTCCTACTACAAATGATACATTTTCATGTCCGTTTGTCTGGATAAATACTTTCGCTTTTTCTAGCATTTTTTCTGTTAAATCGAGCGCAACAACCTCTTTAAATATCGGGGCTAATAAATTAGCAACATGACCGCCACCTGTAGCGATATCAAGAAGACGAATATTTTTACGATTTTTTACTTGTTGAACGACATACTGTAAATCTGGCCCTTTTGCATGAATTTGACTATTCACATACTTTTCAGCATTACTACCAAATTGTGTTTTCACAAGTTCTTCGTTACTCATTTCAATCATCTTCTTTCTACATATATTTACATATTCTTTTTCAGCAAGAATATGTAAATATCCTCTTTATTCAATGAACTAAGCACTCTATTTCCTTCCAATTTTCTTCTTGTTTTATATATTTACATACATTTATACCATATGCTTGTACAATGAAGGGAAGTGACAATACAAATAGTTCTTTTAACACATTCTCTTCGTATTCATCAACCCAATCCTTTGTTTCTGCACAATAATTAAAAATCAACGTATAGAAACTTCCGCATTCAATTTCTGTTTTACCTACACCTATTTCTCTTAATAACTCTTTACATAATAACGAATGTCCATCAATAAAGCGTGGAAAGTAATAAGCATAAATCATTTCACGACACTTCTCCCTAATCATTTCCTCAAATTTAATATAGTATATTCTACTTTCAAAATAGAACGCTCCCCTTGTTTTCCCACTATACTCGCGTAAAAAATCTCCAATTGTATCATACGTATAGCCTTCATGCGTTTGATTCATATGTACTAAAATACCACTAGAATTCACCATATATTTTGGGACTGATATGTAATAATAGACAATCCAAAAACAAAGCTTTGCTATTATCTCCTCTTCCTGCTTCTCTAAAAACTGGTCGAACAATTTTTTGAAAAATTGTTGAATCATAAGTATCCCTCCCTCGTACATTTTAAATTTATTCCAATTTATTTTCTAATATGTAAATTTGATTTTTTAGCTCTATAAAAGCAAAGTTTTATCCAAATCAAAAAGATTGAACTTTCATTATCAAACACGTAATATAGACTCTGACTCTAAAAAATAATGATTCAAATGTATGAATGAAGAGGAGGATTTATATACGATTTTTCCTATTTTATAAGACTGAGAGGTTTTGTTATGTGGCGTAATAAAAATGTCTGGATTGTTCTAATCGGTGAGTTTATCGCTGGGCTTGGTTTGTGGCTTGGGATTCTTGGCAATCTAGAATTTATGCAGAAGTATGTACCTTCTGATTTTATGAAGTCGGTTATTTTATTTATTGGATTATTAGCCGGTGTTCTTGTTGGTCCGATGGCTGGTCGTGTTATCGATCAATACGAAAAAAAGAAAGTCCTTCTTTATGCTGGTTTCGGCCGTGTTATCAGTGTTATTTTTATGTTCTTCGCTATTCAATATGAGAGTATCGCCTTTATGATTGCCTTTATGATTGCCCTTCAAATTTCAGCGGCTTTTTATTTCCCTGCATTGCAGTCTGTTATTCCGCTTATTGTTCGTGAACATGAACTATTACAGATGAATGGTGTCCATATGAATATCGGAACAATCGCTCGTATTGCAGGAACCTCACTAGGTGGTGTTCTTCTTGTCGTTATGAGTTTACAGTACATGTACGCGTTCTCAATGGCAGCATACGCTTTATTATTCCTTTCGACCTTTTTCCTACAATTTGAAGATCAAAAATCAGATACATCAAGTAAAAAAGCAGCAAAAGATAATAGCTTTATGGAAGTATTTCGGATTTTAAGAGGAATCCCGGTTGCATTTCGGGCACTTATTTTAAGTATTATTCCCCTTTTATTCATCGCTGGTTTCAATTTAATGGTTATTAATATTAGCGAAATGCAACATGATCCGACAATTAAAGGGTTTATTTATACCATTGAAGGTGTGGCTTTTATGTTAGGAGCTTTCGTAATTAAGCGTTTATCTGATCATTTCCCACCTGATAAATTACTTTATTTCTTCGCCTTCTGTACTGCTTTTGCGCATCTCTCATTGTTCTTTAGTGATGTGAAATGGATGGCACTTGTATCATTTGGTCTATTTGGATTTAGCGTTGGCTGTTTCTTCCCTATCATGTCAACAATTTTCCAAACAAAAGTTGAAAAAAGTTATCATGGACGTCTTTTCTCATTCCGTAATATGTTTGAAAGGGTAATGTTCCAAATTGTCTTACTTGGAACTGGATTCTTCTTAGACACAATTGGGTTACGATATATGGTTCTTATTTTTGGCGCTATTTCATTATTAATTATTTTTATGTCGTTATCAAAGCACAAGCAGGCAAGTAAAAACACTTCCCAAGTATCGAACATGTAAAATCCATCTCCAAATTGAGATGGATTTTTCTCTTATTGTAAGAGATGACCTAAGTCTCCTGTTGTTATATTCCCACTATTTGCTTCATCTGTATCAATATGCATATCTAAGGCGTATGTATCTTTTACACGAATTAACACTTGATTAAAAATCAATCCTCTGCTTCCTTCTACTTTCACACTTGCATATTGTCCATCTTTCACTTGAAATTTTTCAGCATCTTGAGGTGTCATATGGATATGGCGCTCAGCGATGATTACACCTTTTTCAATTTTTAAAGAACCCTTTGGACCAATAAGAGTAATCCCTGGTGTTCCATCAATATTGCCTGATGCTCGAATCGGAGCATCCACTCCTAATTTACGTGCATCTGTTTTTGAAATTTCAACCTGTGTAAACTTTCGAATAGGACCAAGGATACGGACTTTTGGGATTTCCGCCTTTTCAGTCTTAATCGTTACTGTTTCTTTCGCTGCAAACTCTCCTGGTTGTGAAAGTTCTTTTGCAACCAGGAGCTCATATCCTTCCCCAAAAAGCTTTTCTAACCCTTCGTTTGTCAGATGAATATGCCGATTTGATACACCAATTGGAATTTGTTTCACCTTTAACACCTCTTCATTATGTGGTAGTATTCATACTCTTTAGCCTTCCCTTCTTTTTCTTTTTACACAACTGTGTTTTGAATTCTGACTCAAAAGTGATAAAATATAATCATGTGTTTTCAGAATAATAAAAGAATATAAAAGTTAGAAAAATGAAAGCACAGTTTTTTAGGAGGGGTTTTGATGACTTATACGTTAGCAGCTAGAATGAAAGCATTTCAATCTTCTATATTCAGTGAATTAGCAGCTTATAAAAAGGAAAAAATTGCAGCAGGTCACAAAATGATCGATTTAAGTATTGGCAATCCAGATATGCCTCCTGCTGATATTGTAAGAGAAGCTATGGTACATACAGCAAGCGGAAAAGAAAATTACGGTTATACTTTAACAGGTATTCAAGAATTTCACGAGTCAGTAACTGAATATTACGATAACAATCACAATGTTAAATTAGATCCAAACAATGAAGTTTTATTATTAATGGGTTCCCAAGATGGACTCGTTCACTTACCTATGGTTTTTGCAAATCCAGGTGATCTTATTTTAGTACCTGATCCTGGATATACAGCATATGAGACGGGTATTCAAATGGCAGGTGCAAAGCCTTACTTCATGCCTTTAAAGAAGGAAAATGATTTTTTACCTAATTTACAAGACGTTCCTGAAGAAATTGCTAAACAAGCAAAAATGATGATATTAAACTTCCCTGGAAATCCAGTCCCGGCAATGGCTCATGAAGATTTCTTCAAAGAAGTTATCATCTTCGCAAAACAATACAATATCATTGTGGTACATGATTTCGCATATGCAGAATTTTATTATGATGGAAAGAAACCAATCAGTTTCTTATCTGTTCCTGGCGCCAAAGAAGTTGGTGTTGAAATTAATTCCCTATCCAAAAGCTACAGCTTAGCTGGTAGCCGCATTGGTTATATGATTGGAAATAAAGAAATTGTAGGTGCACTAGCGCAATTTAAATCCAACACAGATTACGGTGTGTTCTTACCAATTCAAAAGGCTGCATCAGTTGCCTTACGTCAAGGTGCCGACTTCTGCGCCAAAAATCGGATTATCTACCAAGAACGTAGAGATACTTTAGTTGATGGATTTGCTTCTTTCGGATGGCATGTTGATAGACCAGCTGGTAGTATGTTTGTTTGGGCTGAAACCCCAAAAGGCTGGACCTCATTAGACTTTACCTATGCACTAATGGATCGTGCGCATGTTGTTGTAACCCCTGGTCATGCTTTTGGACCACATGGTGAAGGTTTTGTTCGCATCGCACTTGTCCAAGATAAAGAAGTATTACAACAAGTTGTTGAAAACATTAAAAATAGCGGTATTTTCTCTCTTGAAAAAGCAGATGCATTAGTCAAGAATTAATTACAAATCCCCTGCTTCCTTTTAGCAGGGGTTATTATTTTATATTCACTTTTCATTTAGAAATTAGGAGGTACATATGAATATCACAGCTATTAACGATACACTTCCCCATCGTCACCCATTTTTAATGATTGATAGAATTACAGAAATTGAAAATGAAAAATCCGTAAAAGGATATAAATTAATAACAACTAACGAATGGTTTATAAATGAGAATCAAAACAGTATGCCTCACATGCTAATTGTAGAGGCACTTGCGCAGCTTGGAGCATTCGTGGGAACAAGCAAGTCTAATGGATTAGGGTTTCTCTCCTCATTAGACGGCGTAACATTTAATGGAACTGCTACTCCTGGTGATAAGCTAGATTTACAATATGAAGTTCTACGGAACAAACGAGGATTTATTCTCGGCAAAGGAATCGCTTCTGTAAACGGAAAAACGATTGTTACAATCGAAAAATTACTAGTTTATATCACAAAATAAAGGTTTTATTATAACTATACAATGACAAGGAGTACAAGAATGAAGAGCGCTGTCGGTATTGATGCTGGTGGAACATTAACGAAAATTGCTTATTTTAATGAAAACAATACATTGCATTTTAAAAAATTTTACTCCTATGAACAAAACAAAATTAAAGATTGGTTACATAATCATACACATATTAATAGATTATCTATAACTGGCGGTAAAGCTGAGCAATTACAAACATTATTTTTAGAAAAATACACTATAGAGTATGTTGCAGAATTCGATGCCACACTTGCAGGCGTTCATTACCTCATTAATAAAGAAAAACACTTTATCAATAACTTTGTTTTAACAAATATCGGTACAGGAACGTCCATTCACTATGTCCATAACAAAAAATATATCCGTGCTGGTGGAACTGGCATTGGCGGAGGGACAATCATGGGGTTATCAAAGCTGTTAACAAACATAGATTGTTTTGAAGAAGTCATTCAACATACAAAACTAGGATCTAGACAGAATCTCGATATAACAGTTAGAGATATTTATAACGGCGTTCTTTCCCCAATTGATAGTAGTTTAACAGCTAGTAATTTTGGAAAAGCTGCTATGAGTGAAGCGGATTATAACAAGTCTGATTTAATTGCTACCCTTCAAGGTCTTGTTGGTGAAGTAGTTACTGCATTAAGCCTTCAATTTGCAGAAGCAAAAGATATGGATCATATCGTTTATATTGGATCTACACTATCAAATAATACACATCTACAAGAAATTATAGGTAGTTATACTTTGTATCAAAATAAAAAACCTATCTTCTTAGAAGATCACGGTTTTAGCGGGGCTATTGGTGCCTTCCTGAGTATAGCGAAATAAATATATTACAAAGAAAAGAGCCTCTGTGAAAGAAAAAACATGAGTCGAAATTTTACATAATAAAAAAGCTGGTTTTTAGACCAGCTTTTTTATTTGAACTATAGCTCTACATACCCTTTTTCTCCACCGAGATACTGAAAGCCAGTTACACCAAATTCTTTCGTTACATATAATTTTATCGCTTCAATCCCTTCACCAAAATAAGGAATAGGGTTTTTCAAAAACGAGATTGTTTTTTCTCCATCATAAATTTTAGCTTTTATTATATCTTTGTCCGAATGAAACAATATATATATTCCCTTATAATAATATTCATAATATCCCTCTTCATCCTGTTCACTCTTGTCTTCAAAAGGTATACATTCCATTTTATAAGTATCCCCATTAATATTTATTAATTCCATGTAATCCGCCCCTTTAAGGAAAACTTAGGTACATTAACATGTAACAACCTCTTTTATTCCGCTTCTACATTTTCTTGTAACAATACGTTTTTGGAGAAACAGACTGTAAAAATTCATTCATCTCCCCTACAGAATAAATATATAACTCATGCATCGCACGCGTACAAGCGGTATAAAATAACTTACGTTCACTTTCTCGGCTGTATTTTTCCTCTGATGCATCGTAGATAATGACCGCATCAAACTCTACCCCTTTCGATAAATACGATGGGATAATCAAAATACCTTCATCAAACGAACTCGTTTCTTTCTTAATGAGGCGAACTGGTAATGATGTTTGTAGGGCATAGTACACTTCTTCACTTTCTTCCGCTGTTTTACAAATAACCGCAATTGTTCTGTGACCACTTTGCTTCAATTGTTCGATTTGGTCCACAATCTTTTTATGATGAGCTTCTCCTTCTTTCACTTCTGTTATAATCGGTTGTTTTCCTTCACGCTGAAACGGTTCAATTTCATCACCGTCAATTAACTGCTTCGTAAATTCAATAATTTGCTTTGTAGAGCGATAACTACGCGTAAGAACAATTTTTTCACTTAGTTCTTCCCCATACAAGGTACTTAACTGTGAAAATTCATTCTCTGATGCATGTTCATAAATGGTCTGATTAAAATCACCTAGTATTGTCATTTTTGTATGCGGAAATATTCGTTTCAAAAATGCATATTGAAATGCAGAATAATCCTGCGCTTCATCAATAAATATGTGCTGCACAGATGTATTTTTTTGTAATTCTTCCAATTGGTCTTTCATGTATAAATAAGGCGTTGCATCTTCATACGCCATATAAAAACCTTGCATTTTTTCTATTGTTTCTCCGCATATTTCATCCCATTTTTGTGGTAATTCATTTTCTTCTACAAGTTGCTTAGCAAACTGCGGATCTTTAAATAACTGCATATAGAGTGCTGGTGTATGAATAAATTGTAATTTTTCCACACGTCTTTGGAGCGGTTTAAAATATTTTTTTACAACGATAGCTGCTAACATATTTTGTTCACGTTCAAAATCATCAAACGTACCATCGGAATATTCTTGTCTTTTCTGTAATTTCTGATGAACTTTTGCGTATGTTTCTTTATCTAATAACTGTACTTCTTCTTCCACCCAAAGTTTTTTTCTCTCTATTTTTTCTTGCTCCTTCAGCTCCTTTAACAACCACTCAGAAATTAACTTTATTCGATTTGGAATCCGTATTGAAGGATCAAATTTATAAAATTGTTCTTTTATTTGTTCTTTAGAGATTAATACTTCCCCTCTAAATTTTATATCTTTAAATAACATACCTTCTCGTTTTAAATAAGATACATACTGATCTACTACTTCAATAAAATCAGAACTTGCTTTATATCTAATCCCTTCTAATCGTGTTTCATAGCCCTTTTCTCCCATTCTTGTCAGTACATATTCCATTTGTGTAAATGGATCTTCTAATTCAAATTTCTTATCAATATGACGCTCTAAGTATTCTTGGAATGTCGTTTGCTTCATATTGTCTTCGCCAAGTTCTGGTAGTACTGTGGAAACATAACTATTAAACATCGAGTTTGGAGAAAAAAGAACGATTTGATCAGCGTGTAATGTCTCTCGATAACGATATAATAAATATGCGACGCGCTGAAGTGCTGCCGATGTTTTACCGCTCCCCGCAGCTCCTTGAACAACAAGTAAACGACTTTTTTCATTCCGAATAATTTGGTTTTGCTCCTTTTGAATTGTTGAAACAATGCTTTTCATTTGTGTATTGGCGTTATTTCCTAATACTTCTTGTAGCAATTTATCGCCAATCGTCACTCCTGTATCAAACATACTTACAATTCGACCATTCCGAATAACATATTGCCTTTTTAATGTCATTTCACCCGAAATCGTATCATTAGGTGCTTCGTATTTAGCTCTTCCTACAGAATAGTCATAATACAAACTTGATATAGGGGCTCGCCAGTCATACACAAGAAATTGTTCTGTCTGTTCATCGTAGAATGAGTGAATACCAAGATAAATAGCATCCTCACTTTTTTCACCGTCTTCTAAAAAATCTACCCTTCCAAAGTATGGTGATTGCTGTAATCTTCGTAATCCTTTTAGTTGATTATAAGCATGGCGGTGACTTTGCTCTCGTTCAGATAATAACTCTGCTTGTTGTTTGATACTTGCTGCCGTTTCGATAGCCTCTTCTGTATTATCAACATTCACAGTTACATCGTCCCAAAAATGTTTTCGAATCCGGACAACATCTTTTGTTGCTGCACTTGTATATTGCTCTAATGTATCAATATGTCTTTCAATCTTTCCAACTACTTCTTTCACACGATGTTGTTCCTGTTTCCACTCTTGACTTGTTTTCTCCATATCGCCACTCCTTATCAACTAATCGTTCTGATGCTCATTGTTTGACGTTATAACAAATTCAATAAAAAGTTTGACAAACAAGTAATCGATTTGTTATAATTAAATTGGGTAATTATTGAGTTTTCGCAAAAAATAAACAATGAGCGTTTTTCCATTTTAACACATATATATGAAAAATCAATAAAAAGGAGATACAAATTTGTATCTCCTTTTTATTTTGGAAGTTCCACTTCAAATTCTATTATTGATTCTCCATCTTCTCCAATACGTTCAACACTTACTTTTTCAATTATACATTGCAATCGCGTGCTTAATTTCGGCACCTTCTCCGCAATTTCTATTGCCCGTTTTTCATTTTCTTTTCGTCCAACTGTAACATGTGGTATATAGGGTATATCACTTCGCAAAAATTCCGCTAAAGGTCCTGTATATAACTTATCGTGTAACTCTCTTACCTGTTCCCTTCCCTTTTCAACACATACGAACAAATAATCACCTTCATGACTTATTTGATTGATAAGCTCAATTTCTATCGGATGAATCCCTTGCAATTTTCGTGCTATATGCGCTCTTAGTTCATCATTAGAAAGTTCACCTTCAAAAGGAAACACAAGTGTAATATGTGGTTGAATGAATCCAAATAAAGGATCATGCTTTTTTCTAATCGCTTCAATTTCATCTATTTGCGCCTCACCTAGAAAAAGTAAAATAGTGCGCATTCTCCAATCTCCCTCCAACGAAACAAAAAAACTCAACTCTATGAAACTGCACGAAAAACTTTTCTAAACTTCATATAACAAGCAAATCTCCATGGAACTATATAAGAAATCGCAACAACATAAAACAATAACCCTATCGTTTGCTGATCCAAATCAATTATATATTGCCTAGAAACATACCTTAAAATTACAATCCCGATAAAAGTAATGAGAAAAGCTACACTTTTCTTCGTATAGATATTCCCATCTTCTCTTCTCTCATAATTTGTAAGTATAATAAGTGGAATCGCGAAAAGAATTCCAAATAACATCGCAAAGCCAATGTATACTACAGCCGGATGAATAGGACCAAAAAACATTAAAATTCCTGGTGATAAAAAAAGCAGTGGTAATAAAATTCGTTTACCATTTCCCTTTATCGGTCTATGCATAGAGCGGTAACGCCGCCATAAAATCAATAATGCAATACATAAAAACATCGTTATTAACGAAGATGTATCTCCCATATGTTTTCCTTCTCTCCTAAAATATTTTATCTAACACTGCTATACAATTTATTAAACCGTTTGTTCTAAAGAAATTTTTCGAATACATATGCCACTAATCACAAAACATACGCATTTTAATCAAAATTAAAAATTTTCACTTTTTTAGTTTACAATTATCCATTAATTGTATATACTTACTAACGTAAGAAAAAAATTCTAAAAGGAGGTCGAATAAAATGATGAAATTACAATTACATGTTGCATCTATTTTACAATTAAATATGAATTCGACCACCCTAATGGAGAATTGAAAATCGTTCGGTATTTTCTTTAATTAGCAAATTCGCCACAGGAGGTCGTATACTTTCCTGTGGCTTTTTCATGCCTGTCACAGGAGAATTATATCTTCCTGTGGCTTTTTTGTGCGATTTTTTAATCTCTAACACTATTTCTTTTCGGAAGGAGCAAATATTCAATGACTTTTCACGTACTTTTTTTCAGTATTACAATCCAACGAAAGCAATTATCTGAAGTTGAAATGTTACACGATCAACACATTCAAAAGACTATGAATGACATAAAGGAGCGTCAATGTCCTTACAGTAGTCACCTGTAATTCCTTTACGAAAGGAGGAATTCATTTATGACGATTCATATTTTCTTTTTTACGTTTGCTCTTCAGAAAAAATCTTTATCTGAAACTGAGATTTTACGTAAACAACAATTAAAAGCGATTACGGACGAAGTAAAAGATCGCAAGAGTTCTTATTATAATCAAATGTATTAAAAATTAATTTATAAAAGGAGCAATCTTCTGATGAAATTTCGAGTATTCTTTTTAACCATTACTGTTCACAAAAGTAAAGTCTCTGAAACTGAAATTTTACAAGAACAGCAAATCAAAAAAATGATGGATGAAGTGAAAGAACGTCAAGTTTCTTATTACAACCATATGTACTAAAAATTTATATAAAAAGGAGCAATCACCTTATGAAATTCCAAGTTTTCTTTTTAACGATTACAATTCACAAAAACAAATTTTCTGAGTTCGAAATGTTACACGATCAACACATTAAAAATGCTATGGATGAAGTGAAAGAACGTCAAGTCCCTTATTGTAGTCACCTATAATTCCTTTACGAAAGGAAGAATTCATTTATGAAATTTCATGTTTTCTTTTTAACGATTACCATTCAAAAGATGCGATTATCTGAAGCTGGAATTGTGCAAGAACAGCAATATAAAAAGATTATGGATGACATTTGAGATCGTAGAAGCAAATATTATACACATCTATAATGATGCGATTTAAATCTTATGAGAGGAGAGGATTAAGATGTTAATGGCGCGGTGTAAAGAAATGATTTGGATTATTGAGAGGGATTCCACATAGTCCAATGTATGATGTTTTAAAAGGTTATTTTTTTCAAATAAACACGAAAAGATCACACAATAAAAACGCCTAATTTCCATTTGAAACTAGGTGTTTTTATTGTGATACCTAAAGTTAACTTTCATCCTCATTTATAACAAGGTAGTAATTTTCTCTAGTATTCCCACGCCTTCAAGTAATCTTTTAAATCATGCGGATGAACTTTCGCACAGACCCCACCCCAATGCGGGTATATACTTGAGCAATTACCTCTTCTATTAATCTTGAGTTTTCGACCTTCAAATCGTTCAATTGCGAAAATGCCGTAAATAACGTCTCTGTGTCTAGATTATTTGGTGAGGAACAAAATGCGTATGTAAAATCATAAAATAATGACCCCACCATCGGCGAAGGATCAATAATTCCATTCAACACTTCATGATGAAACAAAAAATTATGAATACTGGCGTCATCATGCAAAAAATATTTTTCTTCTTGATCTTCCCATTTTGATCAGGAATGAACAAAAGCTATCACTTTCTCATCATAGTCTTCTTTTGGTAATACGCCACTCGTGATATCTCTCCTCTATAAAATCAAAAAAGATACATCGCTTAACAAGCAATGTATCCTTCTTGATTCATATGAATTCTTTTTATTTCCGATTATTTCTTTTCATCTTAAATAATCTCACCAAGTTTGAAACAACTGTTTTTGTCACAGCGTAAGCTGGTACTGCTAAAATCATCCCAACAATACCCGCGAAATTACCTACACCAAGAATTAACACAATAATTGTTAAAGGATGGATATTTAATTTCGAACTCATAATACGCGGTGAAATGATGTTACTCTCAAATTGTTGTACAATTGTTACGATAACAATTACCCAGAATGCTTGCATTGGAGATACAAATAATCCAACAATTACAGCTGGTGCTGCCCCAATAAAAGGTCCTAAATTCGGGATAATATTTGTAAATGCCGCTATAATACCTAAAACAAAAGCATATGGCAAATCAATGATGACATATCCGATAAATGTAAATGCACCGACGAATAAACAAACGAGCGCTTGCCCCTGAATATAGGCAGACAACGTTTCACCTGTTTCTTTTATAATACGAAGTCCTTCTTCACGATACGATTCTGGTAAAAAACTAACAGCTTTTCCTGGAAATGCATGACCATCTTTAAACATGTAAAACAAGATAAATGGTACTGTAAATACGACTAATGCAACGTTTGTAATAATACCGAATAAAGCCGTTGCACTCGACGTTATTGTATTTGGTATCTCTTTTAAATACTCAATTGCGTTTTTTTCAATCGTTTCAATTGATACATAATCTTGTGTAGCCAGCCATTCAAATAGCCTATGATGAGATAATTCTTGTATGTATACTTTCCCCTCTTTAATATATGTTGGCATGTTTTTCACTAGGTCCATTAGCTGCTGTGAAATCGTTGGAACGACTACACCAATTGCAACTGCTGCCAGTGTAATGATAAAAACATATAACAACAATATCGCTAAACTTCTAGGAACTTTTTTCGCCTCTAAAAACACTAACACTGGATTAAAGATGAAATATAAAAACATAGCGATTAAAATCGGGAAAAATAAAGTGGAAATGAATATGCCAATCGGTTGAAATAAAAATGATATTTTTGTGCAAATAAATATAATTCCTACAACCATTAGCACTTCTAATGTCCAAAAGTGCACTTTCGATTTCAAAAAAACGTCCTCCTTTAAACTAGCACTTCCCTATATTGTATCAAAACATCCATGAATTTTACATGCTATTTTCACCTTCAATGTTCCAAAATGCGAATAAATACACTACAATGAGATTACATACAAATTTGCAGGGTAAAAGGTGATAAATATGACGCAATGTATTATTTGCAGAAAAGAAACGAAAGAACTTAGTGAACAACATGTTATCCCAGAGATTTTATGTGGACATTATTTTACAAATTCAATTTGTGATACTTGTTATGAACATCTCACAATAAACGTGGATCGACCATTAATTCGGCATAAATTGATTCAATATAAAATCGAACAAATGAAGCAACAAATTGATTCTCCTCTTTATACGAATGAATATGGTCAAGAATTAGCTGCGGCAGAAACTGAAGAAGTTGAAACAAACGATGAAATATACTATTCTAATGAATTAATTATGAAACTATGTAAAAAACATGATATTTCATTGCATAATGAAATTTGGAAAGAAGAGCGCGTAACAAAAGTAGCAAGCTCAATTCAACGTGAATTACTTTTAGATAACCGTAAATATAAAATGAGTATCTTAAAAATGGCTTATACATTCGCAGTACATACAATTGACGGTTATTTTAATGATCCAGATGCGATTGATATTTCTACTATTATATCTAATGTTGACTTTATCGAATTAAAAGAACGAAGCATTGTTCGTGATTTAAGTAAAAGTTCATTGTGGAATACCCTTAATACAACTAGCGATAATCATTATTTTATCTTATTAAGTGACAAAGATGGTCTATTCTGCTTCATTCGTCTATTTGATATTTTTGATGTTGTTGTCCATCTTTCTAGAAAAAAATATCAACTTCCATCTCCAATTGTTGGAGTGAATGATATAGAAAAACAAGAATTCTATATTGAAAATTTAAAACAATACATGGATAAGTTATTTAAACAAAAAAGCCCAAAAACTCATATCTAATTACAAACCAGAACATACGGTCTCCTTTCTTGATGAAAAGACACTATGTTATAATGAGTATGAAAAGAACAATACAATCACATAAAACAATTATAAATTGTATATAAATAAAAAAGACTAGTGTGCGGCTACACACCAGTCTATGTAACTTAGCAGATTGGATTGTTCATTTATCCTATTTGTTTCTTACAAACGAGACAACCCACATTCTATTGGCATAGGTGGGTTGTTATTTTTTGAGCTTGTCAATTAATACGACAACAAACGTTAACAATGCAACGAGAAATAATCCACCTTGCAGTAACAACGCAATTTCACTCATTTATTATCACCTCCCTTCTATCCGGAGAAGTGATAATTGAACAACCAACCATACCATAAGTTACCTCTTAATTTTATCATATTTTCTAATCTTTTACGATGAAAACCGGCAAGTCTCTCGCTTGCCGGTTTTACTGATTCCTATTCTTTTATTCTCTATCTTGCACTAGTTTTCCATCAATCGCTTCATAAAATTCCCGCTCATCATCCACATTTACATGTACACGATTCACCTTTTTGGTAAACCCATATAATAACTGCGCTGTTAACGGCTCTTTTAATTTTATTTCAAAAGTAGCCGGTTCCTTTATAAATTCCATTACCGTTGCTTCGAATACTTCTTTTCCTTCTTTCTTCGTTAATACCTCGCCTTTATAAAATGTAATCTCCTTTATTTGAGTAAATGGGATTATGATTTTCTTCCCAAATCCAACTTGGATAATTACTTCCGTTTCCGTCATCATATATGGATTCGTACGAATTGCTTGTATCTCAGCTAAAAAATAAAGAATTCCATATAGATTTACAATAAGTAAGCCCCAAGCAACTACCTCATTCCACTGATGAAGTAAATAATGAAATCCAATTGATTCAATTAATGTTGCGTGAATCAGCATAATATAAAACGGGATTGCTCCGGTCTTTTTATGATATGAAAAAACATGCTGACTTTCCGGCATCTTTGTACGCCACGAGAATAAAGCATAGTAAAATAATTTACATTCCGAAACAATAACATCTACTACAGTATTTCTTTTCAACACAGTATCAAAGGCTTTATCAATTGCAAAGGAGAATGATGGATATTCGTTCTTATATTGTTTATAACATCGTATAACCGTAGGCAAAGCTCTAGCAATCTTATACAGCATAAATAACTCTAAACCTATAAACGCAATTTCTCCTGCCACTAAAATATAAGAAACAAACGAAAACGACTGTAAATAATCGCTTGGAATAACAAATCTTGCGGCAATATAGCCTGCTATTACAACTGGAAATATATAAGTTAACGAATAGCGTTTACGTATAATAAAGAAATACGTAATGACTGGAATGACAATAAGAAAATCTAACAAGGACCCTAACACCATTTCCTTCGGTACAGCGGGTACAATAGGAAGTGTATATGCTAGGTAATTTGATATTACAATTAAAGCTATAAAACCAATCGAAATATTTCTTCTTTTACGTGAAATGGATTTACTCATATAATCCCACCTTTTTATTTAAAAATCTCATTAAGATGATCTTTATAGAACAAAATAGCTCGTTCATATTCTTTTACACCTTCTAGTTTTACAACAGTTTCAAGCAATAATTTCATTGCTTCTTCATATTCTTTAATGTTATATTTGGCAATGGAAAGAAATACTTTCATGGTATCATTGTCTGGAAACTGTTTGATTCCAGCTTCTAACGTAACAATCGCTTTATTATATTGACCAATACAGCGATATGTGCTACCGAGTCCAATATATGCCCCACATAATGATTCTCCTTTAAGTCCATTTACAATTGCTTTTTCGTAAAATGGAACAGCTTCTGTTTCAAGTCCCATTACATCATGTATACAAGCGCATTCATAGAGGACTTCTGGATTTTGAGTAAAGTTAGTTAACCCAATGAGTATGTCCCTTGCTTGTGCATATTTTTTTTCATTCCGAAATTGAATCGCTTGCTCAAATAACTGTTTCACCTGCATCGCTCCTTATTTGATCCAGAATAGATGCTACACCATCATCTTCATTGCTATCAGTTATGCAATATGCTAATTCTTTTAACTCTAAAATTGCATTTCCCATCGCAATTGGATAACCACATTCTTTAAACAAACCAATATCATTCCAATCATCACCAAATACCATGACTTGCTCTGCACTTATCTCATGCCTTTGGCACCAATTTAACACAGCATTCTCTTTCGAAACATTATGCCCCATAATTTGGACAAGCTGATTTTGATCTGTACAAATTACATTTACTTTATGTCGAAATTGTTCTTCTAATTTCTCATGATGAGAAAACGAGTGTAACAGTATTTTAGATACAGAGCGTTGCTTCATTTCTTCATTTGTAATCACAATAGGCTTTGTTGCTGTTATAAAATTTGTTTTTATATTTTGATTAATGTAACATGTATCTTCCACCTCAATAGCGATGAAAGAATCAGGTTCCTTCTGCGTAACAAAATTGATAATTTCTGCGGTATACATAGCATCAATTGGGTAATGGTAATTCATTTTTGTTATTTGATCCCGTAATAGGGCGCCATTGTAATACACCATCATGCCAATATTCTGTAATTCCTTGGGAAGAAACTGCTTTACAGAACGAGGAGCTCTTGCTGTCGCAAAAATGATATGTATACCTTTTCTATGGCAATCCATAACCGCTTTTATATTTCTCTCTGATACCTTCTTTTCGTTATTTAATAATGTACCATCTAAATCTAATACAATAACTTTTATATTTTTAAAAAGCATAAGCTCCTCCTTCTATTTACATATGACCATACTTATTTCGTTTACACGATTACACAAATCTTCTAACCTGTTTACAATCTCTTTCGCTGTTTCATCTTTCCCTTCACAAACCCAAACATTGCCATCTTCTCCAATCACATGATGAATGGCTGCATGTGAATACAGTGAATGCGGAGAATTTGCTATCATCAGATTTGCTTTTGCCTGTTCCATTCTTTCACTTGCTCGTTGGATTAATCCAGCTTCTGTGACATCGCTTTCAAGTTTAAATCCAACTAAAATCGTTTCCGGATCCCATTGTTTAATTTGTTTTAATATTTTAGGTGCCTTTTGAAAATGAACGATTGGTGCTATATCACTCGAAATCTTCCCATTCTTATCAAGTTCATTTCCTTCTTGATCACAAATTTTATCAACAATCCAATCCGATCCAGCTGCCGCCATAATCACAGCATCGATTTTCTCATGTGTAATGATAC
This sequence comes from Bacillus sp. 105MF, assembly GCF_000374885.1. Lineage (NCBI taxonomy): Bacteria > Bacillati > Bacillota > Bacilli > Caryophanales > Bacillaceae > Bacillus > Bacillus sp. 105MF. The sequence continues at coordinate 96,120 of NZ_KB895573.1, forward strand.
TTTTCATTTTATCTTGTAAATCAATAATACCTTCAAATGGATGTAATTCTAATTCGCTATTTGTAGCATTCGGTTTTTCAGAAAAATAACCATGTAAGTATATGACATGTGCTCCTTTTGACATCGCTTCTTCAGCAAGAATTTTTCCGATTGTACCTTTTGCTAAATTCGTATGACCACGTACTTGATCCCATTTTTCTAAACAGCCACCACTCGTAATTAAAATCTTTTTCCCCTTCATCATAACCATCCCTTACTTGTTTTTCGAACGAAACCATTGTACACCAAAGTCAACAATTTCTCGTTGTTTCATTAATCTACACGTTGCATTTCCTACTTTACCAATTGTTACAGCGTTTATATGTTCAAACTCTTTTCCAATCTCAACAAACAGGTCAGAATCATAGTCCATTTCATCGAACTCTTTCCACGCCCTTACGTTATTTTCTATAATGGGTGCTCCAACTTTTATTAATTCACGTGCTCCTGTACGTATTTCAGATAAGTGAATCGATGTATTAGAATCGTAGCCTACACCTATCAACAATACATATCCATCTAAATCATATATTTTCTTTAGTGGTGAGTACTCTCCAAAACTAATTGAAAGTGAATGCTCCGCTATAATAGCCTCCGCATGTTTCCCCCATGCAGCAAAACTATTTAACGGATGATTACTACGTTTTACATTTGGATATGTACGAAAACATTCTACAACTTTCCCCATCGCGCGTGTTGGAGTTATATCCGGATGAAACGCTGGAACATTGTCTCGAATAATTTGCCACCAGTTTTCTGGAACGGGTGGCCTTACCCAGTTTTTCGGATCAGACAAATCCGACGTTTGAGTTGGCATGATAATCGTACCTTCTTCAGTAATTACATTCATTAAAGCTTCAACTACGGCGACGGCCCCACCAGATACCCAGCCAATTGAGCTCAAAGAAGAATGGACGATCACTGTCATTCCTGTTTTAAGTCCTAATGCCTGTAAATCATTCGATATAGTTTCAATTGTATTTGGTAATTGCGTTTCTGCCACAATGTCGTTTATTTTCATGATTACTCCCCCATAAGGTTCTCTCTACGCTTATAAACTATCAAATTGAATTTTAAATCTCATCAATATATTATCATATTTTTCTTAATTTTTAATCCAAACGCCAAAGAGACCTCCTAAAAAATTCTGTTCATACTGACTTATGTATCCTAGACAACTGAACCATAGCACTACTCCATATACACTTGTATTATTATGGTAAATATCATACAATAAAACCGACTGGTCGGTCTATAAAAAGAAGAATTATGAAAGACTATCACAACCTTGCATAGCGTCAACATACATAAAAGGTCTTTCTTAGTCTATTTTCAAGGGAGATGAAACCATATGTTCAACTGGATCTTTGTATTCAGCATTGCTATACCAGGAATTGTTACAATGAGCTTAGCGGAACAAAAAATAAACAAAAAGTTAGAAAATACTCCAGAAACACCCTCTATCTACCTAAGTCTTTTTATCCATACTCTACTCGTTTTACTTTTTTCCGGAATGGGTGCATTTTTCTTATCAAAGATCCAAGATGGAAATATTATTTTACCGAGCAACATTGGTGAAGCAGTTCTAATTGGAGTAATTTGCTCCCTCGGACACGTTATTATATATTATGGATTCTTTAGAAAAGTTATTGATAAAGAAACGTTTCTACAAATTGAATATCAGCGCCATAGTGTAGGATTAGGAGCCAGAGTCTTATATGGCGGAGTTGTTGAAGAAATCATCTTCCGGTGGGGTCTTATGTCACTTTTCATCACGTTGATGAGTTTTTTTCATGCTGTCACTCAGATTATTGTAGTTCTTGGAATTATCCTATCTAGTATTCTATTTGCAGTCACACACTTTCTAGGCGTAAAAGGAATGAAAAAATCAAGATGGCTATATTCTTATGCTGTATTAGGAAATTTGTGGGTAGGTATTTTTTGTGGCTGGCAATTCTGGTCGAATGGTTTAATTGCCGCTATCATTGTTCATATGCTTTTCCACCTATTATTGTATCCTTGTGAACTGTGGTATCGTAAAAAGCTAGGGAATGATGAAACGAATGCTGTAAACATGTAACATTTTTCTTGCCCCATTAAAAGTGCAATAATTGAACATGTATGAATTACCTACATATGATAAAAGCCCCCTTTTGTATTCACTTTAGAAGGAGGCTTTCAACCGTTTAAAAATAATCAAAAAAGCATGGCGGTGAATCCGGAATTAAATTCTCAAGCACCTCTATCATTTCATGACTTCCTTTTATTCTTCCGATATCATACAAAAATGCAGGGCTTTTATAACTTAATAACATAGTTGTTAATGTTTGAATCGTTAAGGACATTCCCTCCATATTATTTGGTTCTTTCTCATATGTTATATGTAATTGTTTGTCATAATCCCACTCTAAAGAAAAAGTCCCTTTATTCCACTCCAACATTGGATCATCTATATGTAAAATTAGCTTTTCATTTTTTACATGTTTAAATGGATATTGTTTCAGAAAACCAACTACATCGACAATTCTTCCCATATAGTAAGGGGCGATTGTCTGTTTTATTTCACTATCTTCAAGTAAGAAAGCAACCGGTTCATGAACGCATGTCTTTCCTTTAACATAATACACCATTGAAAAGTGTGCACTAATGAAATTCCATAACCCTCTTCTCGCCTCTTCATTTAAGTAAATCATTTCTTCTATATAAAACTTCTCTTCAAGGACACGATAAAATAAATAGCCATGTGGAATATCTTCATCTGTATAATAAATTGCTAATTGCAAATCAATTGTTTCCTCACGAAATCGTTCTTCCCATGCAAGTGTATTTCGAACCATCGCTCCATTTGTTTTTCTAGCAAACTCATCATAAACTTTTTCTTTTTCTTTACTTTTTAATCCAACTCGCCTTACTCGGCCACTAATGTTTCCACGATACTTAGGAAGCTGTGTATCTTTAATTTGGTATTCGATGATATCAGAAATAATTTCCCAGCCTTTTTTGCGATAATAAGGAATCGAGTAAGGGAACAAATAAGAAATATATTGTCCATTTTCTCTCATCGTTTTTAAGCTTTCTTTCATTAATGAGTTCATTAATCCATGCCCTGCATATTCTGGATATGTACCAACTCCAGTAACTCCTCCCATTTCATAAATCACACCATGGATATTTATTTGGAATGGCAAAACAACAATTTGAGAAATTAATTTATCATGATCAAACCAGCCTAATGCAGTCCCTGGCTTTAATTGATGGCTTTTCTTTTGTACCATCTTCTCTTCATCATTAATCATCTTTTTAGAAACTTGAAACACATATTTCATTAAGTTTGAAAACTGATCCACTTCGCTTTCCTTAATAGGTCTCATAATCAAACCTTTATAATACTTCTCATTCATTTTCATATGCTCCTTTGTAACACAAACTAAAATATCATATTATTTTTATCATTTAGTTAGTATATACAAAAGATAATGAAAACACGCATACAGCATTATCAAGACTGTATGCGTGCATTTTTATAATTCCACAATTTCTCTTCCTTTTTCAGCATAACTCATATCGCCAACAGATTCGATTTTATATGCCCCATCTTTATAGAGAATTTTAGTTACACTTGCATTTTCTACTCCCATTTTTGTTTTACTACTATCAAGCATTTCTACTAATGTAGTGATCATCAGTCCATGAGATACGACTAAAACGTTACCTCCTCCATTTTTAGCGGTGTCTTCGCTAATTTTATCGATTTCTTTTTTTATACGAGTTGAAAATACTTCCCAATTTTCAGCTTGTTTCGTAGTGTCTGCTTCTGCAATGAAATTCGTAATTTCTTTAATAGAGAACTTCATTAATTCAGATACTGCTTTAACACCAGCAGTATCTTGCATAGCCTTCCACATATTTTCAATCTTATCGCCTTCAAAAATCCCAAAATTCAATTCACGTAAATCTTTCCGTTGTTCAAATTTTAACTTTGATTGTCCACTATACTTTAATACTAAGTTAGCAGTTTCAATTGCACGGCCACTATCACTACTATACGCATCAACAAAAGGTATATCTTGTAGTCCATTTCCTAAACCCTTCGCTATTTCAATGCCCTTCTCTACTAATGGAGAATCTGCCCAGCCTTGTACACGTTCACTAGTGTTTAACATTGTTTTTCCATGTCTAGTAATATATAACGTAACGGTATTATCCTTGTTATTATTTGTTAAGTTCATATCTTTTTCCATATTCATCATTCATGTCTCTCCCTTTAGAGTAATCCATTGCTTGTAAAGTCACTGCTTCTTATCGACCAAAACTTAAAAATCTACTTCCTTTACTAACAACTATATTATAATTTTAGTTTCCATCAATTCATATTTTTTAAACGAAACAAAAAAGAACAGACCCTTATAATTACGAATCCATTCCTTTTCTATCTTTCATTTTTTATGCTGTTATCTTTTCTTCCTTTTTCATAACAACTGCAACATAACTATGCAGAATCATTCCTACAACAACTAAACTCATTCCAGTCCATGATAATGATGATGGAAATGGAGCAGATAGCCAGATTAATTCTCCGAGTAATGCAAATAAAACTTCACCTGACTGCGTTGCTTCTACTGTTGCCAATTTCTGCGGATCATCCTTTACAAGATCTGTTGCAAAGAAAAATAATACAGTCGCAATTAAACCAGAACTAATTGCTACGATGAAGCATTGAAAAACTTGGTCACTTGATGGTAATCCATTTGTAGAAACCTCATAGCCTGATAACAAAAACCAAAATGGTAAACTTGCGAGTGTCATTCCAAGAACTCGTTGAAAAACATCTAACTCTCCTTTACATACTTGCATCATTTTTCGATTTCCAAGCGGGTAAGCAAATGCTGCTACAATTACGGGCACCACACATAAAACTGTTTCACGAATCCCTAAAGAAGAAGCATGTTCCACTTGCATAAGAAGCACACCTAATAATATGACAGCAGACATCATCAATTCTTTCATTGGAATTTTTTTATGTAGCGAATTTGTTGCAAATAATGGTGTTAATAAAATCCCTGCTATAATTGTAATTTGCCATGTTGAGGCAACGAGCCATCCTGGTCCAAATGCACCTGCGAAACTAAGTGGTGCGTAAAAAAGACCGAAGCCAACAATACTCCATAACAACCACTCTTTCGGATTACTTTTCATATATTGAAAGAGTTGCTTTAAATTCCCTCTATACATGACAATAATTAAAAGTAGTGGAACCATAAAGTAATATCGTAACGATGCACTCCAAATCCAGCTTCCGCCTTGTAAATCCATCGCACGGTTTAAAATAAATGTAAAGGCAAAGAAAAACGATGCCAATACCCCCGCTGCAATTGCTTTCATCCTAAAACCCCTTATACATTTTTTCTTCTACTATATAACAGAACACAATTAATTTAAAATAAATTTCATACTACAAGTGATATCTTTGTACATTTATCTAGAATCATATCGGTACAATTTCCGCAATCGACTTATATGAGCTTGATGATACCGATTATGATCAGCTATATGCCAGATTCCCCACCTAATCGTAGCAGTTTCACCATCTTCATAATATACTTCTCGTGTTAAGTCTGCTTCTGTTAGCTTCATACATTCATCATAAAACATATTTTGAACATCTTCATAATCTCGCATGATTTCTCGCAAAGAACCTTTTGTTGTATTAGGTAATTCTCCTTTTTCATCAAGCATAGGACCATATTTTTCTTGTAATGATAGCGGAACTTGCGCACCTTTCAAGCGATACACCCAATGTAAATCTACAACCGCTAGATGTTGAAGAATCTGCCCAATGTTATTTTCATCATTAGAAGAACCTTTGTAATGTAGTTCTTCTTTCCCTACATCCTTTACTAATTCTCTTAATCTTTTGAATGTATCACTTACAGTAGCATATAACACTGCAACGTGAGGGTTCATATCCATTTCTACATATAAATCTTTCACTGCAATTCTCCTATCCAACTCTTAATACTTTCATTGATCTCATGTGCCTTTTCATGATGAATATAATGATTTGTATTTGGAAATATAATCTGTTCCGTTCTTGAAGATATTTTTAACAGTTCATTCTGCGTTTTCTCCCAATTTTCATATCCATTATTTGTTGCGGAAAATTGCAATACTGGCAGAGTTCCTAGATCCCCTTGTTCTATTACCTTTTTACCATTTCTACTCATCCACTCTAATTCTTCTTTCATATTTCGATTATTTGTATTTTTAAGAGCCATTGAAATTTTAAGTTCTTGTAATTCTTTTGGTAAATTAGGGATATCTATAAATACGTTATCCATGATTCCAAAAAATGATAACGTACGCAATATGCCGATATTTTTAGCTGTATTCATTGTGTGCCAACTAACTTTCATACCTATATCCATTTCAAAATTCTGTGCGTATTCCGGACTAATTCCATCGATAAAAACTAATCCCTCAATTTCATTTGGATATAATTGTGCATAACGAATACTTTCTAATGCTCCCATTGAATGTCCTACTAATATAAAGGGAGGTTTCTCATCAGACTCTATTAATAATGCATGCAATTCGCTTATAACTGTATCAATATCCCTACTTCTCTCTGTTTTTTCACTGTATCCGTAGCCAGGTCGCTCATACACAACTACTCTATTTTCTTTTTCTAACTTATTATACAGTGGATAAAAATCTGCATACGGTGTAGTCGTTCCACTTCCTGCTGTCATAACTATCACTGGTTTATCCTCACGTTTTCCTGTTGCAAAAATGTGCATATCATGATTGTTAACTTCAATTATCTTACCAGGTACTTCCGTATAATTATTTACACAAATAGCTTGATACAGTACACTAGCAATAAAAACAATTAACGCAATAAACAAAACAATACGCTTCTTGTTTTTAAACATCAGATACTCCTTTTGGATATATTTTTAGAGAAATAAAACCATATGTTCATCATCGCGGTATATGCCATTCATTTTTAGTGCCTTTTTTTCTATCCCATACGTTGTAAAACTCATTGATTGATACAATTTTTTTGCTGCTTCATTATCTGAAACAACCCCTAAACTAATTTGCTCTATTTTTAGTTCTCTTGCCTTTTCAATTAACGCTCGAATTAAGCATTTTGCTAAGCCTTTCCCTCTACTTTGATGATCTACATACATGGCAACAAGATGCCCTTTATGCTTATATGCTGCTTTTTGTTCCGTTAGTAACGTTACTACACCCATTAGTTGATTCTCTTTATTAAAAGCACCGAATGTGTAACTAGTTTTTGAATTTAAATTTCGAACAACTTCCTCAACAGGGTTTTCTTTTTGCATCGCTTCTTCATAAGTTGTCACGAATGATTCTGGATTCATTTGTAGTGCTTGTAAGCGTAAGTTCCAATATTGTACTGCATCTAAGTCTGATAAAACTCGAATCATTTGTATGCATCCTCTCATCATTAAATTTCTAAACTTAATCCACTTTTGTTTACATAATAATATTATATGTTCAAAACTTTTTTATTAATAATTTCATATTCTTCTTTCAACATACTAAAACGATACCGATTAATAAATGCACCTTCTCGTAATCTATCATTTCGCATGATTCCTTCACAAACAAACCCAGCCTTTTCATAACTTTTTATCGCATTTATGTTATCCGCATCAACACGTAGCCACACTTTCTCTAGACCAAATTCATAAAATCCAATTTGTAACATGCTGTATAGCGCCGCAATACCATATCTTCGCCCCCAATATTCTTTGTTACCAATTGCAATTCCTAATTCAGCATTTTTATTCGTTGTATCAAAGTTTTTTAAATCGACCCAGCCGATATGCACACCATCTCTAGTAACAATAGCTCGTTGTTCATACCCATTTTCTCGATTCATACACATCTCAATCCATCTTTTTGTCTCATCACGTGTAAACGGTGGATATTGATCAGGTACAACTAAATGTTTTGTTACTTCTTTATCTAATGACCATTGATATCGATCTTCTATATCTTCTAGTGAAAGTTCTCTTAATTGAACAATTGGTACATTCATTTTTCCATCTCCCTTTTATTTCCCTATAGAAAAACCTTCAAACAACCTGCCTCCATAGTTTTCTAAAGTGTTCTCTACAAAAGCAATAAGTTTCTTCTTCTCTCCAGTTATATAAAAATGATCAAAAGCTTCAACAAATTGCTCTGCAAATAATTCATCATATTTTCTTAACATCCTAATAAACCATTTAGAATTTCCAACCCATTGTCCGTTTACTCGAAGTACAAATTCATGAACTAAATCAGCCAAAAGATTAGCAATAAACAATTCTTCTTCCCTCTTTGTCGCACCAATAAAATCGTCTAGTGCATCCGTAATAAAGTAACGCTTCTGTCTGATAAGTTCTTCTGTCCACTTTTCAGGACCTTTATCTAATAGTTGTTGTGCTTCCTGCTTCAAGTTCGTCACGATTTTCTTTTCTCCTTGTAAAACAATTCCCTCCGCAACAAGTTGAGGTAAAGAAGGTCGTCCTCGCTCACAATCACTTTTAAAAAATTCTTTATATGTTTTAAAATTATGTACAAAAACTTCAACTGGCCAACCATTGCTAAAAAAAGATTCACGATAACAATGAGATAGACTATCATCCAATATTACAATATCAAGGTCAGATGTTTTGGTTGCTTCTCCCCTTGCAATACTTCCTCCTAATAAAGCGACGTCGCAATGTGGAAATTGTGATTCAATAATTTTTCGTGCAGCGTCAATTGCTTTCATGCTGTTCTCCTTCTTTCATTTTCTTTTTTTATTTCTTTCTCTATCCCGTGCTTTTATAATATATGCCTCTGCTTCAGGTGTTTTACATGAAGTGGCACCATGATCAACATCAACCTTTCCAATTTCACGTGCAATTGTGATTGCTTTTTGCTCAAGCTCATCATTTCGAATTCCAATCGCAATAAGTGCACTATTCATTGCTTCTTTTTTTCGATTTTTTTCAGTATGTATATGAGCCTTAATTTCTTTTAAAAATGGTAGGAAAAATTCGTCTTCTCACGATTTATCCTTTATAGCAACATGAGCGAGTAAAGACCAACCCGCTCTACCAATCCATTCATCTTGAGATGCTGTCCACTTTTTCAATTTCTCTATTGCAATTGGAGACGAACTTACAGCAGACATGAGTACATCCATCAAACAATAATAATCAACCTCTTGTACCCATTCATCCAACTGCTCTGACGTGAATTTTTTTGGATCAACAATCATTGTAGCTAATGTCATTGCATCCATATTTTTTGTTTCCCATAATGACATGGCTAATTCATGATCTTTTTTGATTTTCTTCTTTAATTGTTTTAAGTTTGCAAAACTAACACCAAATAGTGGCTCTTTTGCCCCATGGTTCCTATATGTTTTACGATTTTGTTCTGTTCCACATTCCTCAAGCTGATGCATGACTTCTTCTAATATCATTTGGGCACCTCGTTTTTATGTTATTTCTCCTTGCCTTAAATACGCACTTACGATATATTCGACATTATTTATTATTTTCCTAGTTTTTATTTTTAAATACGGTATGTGAAATTAAATAAACCTAAAAAAAGATGCAATGAAATATCTTACCTAACTAAAGAAGGAATTTTGATTTTTATGTTATATAATATTACACATATGCAATGAATAAGGGGGTGAATGATACATTGCTTTCGAATTTTGAATTAATGTCTATTCAGACTGAAGTTTTATTTTCTCATAATCAATTTGGAAAAATAACAAGTATTAACGAACCTGAAAGAACAGTTGCACCTCGTTTTTTTCTTGGTCATACAAAAGATGGTACGATTAGACGATATCGCTTTAATCTACCCAACGTTCTAATAAATGAGATTGAAGAATTATTTACCAATCATCCTAATCACATAGATTTAGCAAAAATTATGCACATACTAAGCGGAGAACAGCCGATACATAAAATCTGGATAGGGCCTGCTTTTGTATTTCCAAATAATCTAGATAATCCTATCCGAACAATAAAGATTACGGAGACAAATAAAGAACTTCTTCAATACAGCTTTCCAAATTTATTACATCAGTTAAAATGGCGACAACCTTGTTTTGTAATTCTTGAAAACGAAATGATTGCTTCTATATGCTGTAGTGCAAGAAGTACAACTATAGCCGCTGAAGCAAGTGTAGAAACATTAGTGTCCTTCCAAGGGAAAGGACACTAATGTTGTAGCAGCTTGGGCGAAAGCCGTACAAGAGGAAGGTCGTATTCCTCTTTATAGCACTTCTTGGGATAATTTCGCTTCACAAGCAGTAGCAAAAAAATTAAAACTGATTAACTATGGAACTGACATTCACTTCTCTTAAAACTGCATCTATATTACTTTCTGCTATCCATTTCAGCTGATTTTTCAACTTATTTTGAGCTTGAGCTCTTCCAAACCCCTTATCACTTTCTATCCTCCTCGACAAGATGGGATCCACAAAATGAATTAATTCTACCTCCAATACTTCAAATGCTCTTTCTATATATTCAATATTTGAATGATGGGCATGTAAACAAGCTATTTTTTTCACTTTTATCACACCTTTTTCATTTTAAAAACGCATATGTACAATTATAGAATTTAGATTTTTTTAACCAACGCATTACTGTTTTTTATCCATTTCTCTTTTCATTTTCAAAAACCTGCTAAGCAAGAATAATTATCACAGTAAGAACAACAAAATCTTACATACTTTTTTACAAACTTTTTTGTACTTGTAAAAATCTTTTTTTGCATTTACCTACCTAAAATTGCTAATATAGTAGAGTAGAACTATTATAGAGAGAAGGAAAACTATGCACAATGGAATTCGAATGACAACCTTAGTAAAAAGGGCATTGTTAATTTGCGTCGGGGTATTATTTTTATACGAAGCAATGTACGGTCCAACTCATATTGCTCGGGCAAGTACGGGAGATGAAACAAAATCTGTTCAACTTGTAAGTGAAATTCAAACTGCTCTAGCTCCGAAAGAAGCTCCAAAACAATATAACGGGCAAGTTAGAAAAGTTGCTTACTTAACATTTGACGATGGTCCTGGAAAGTACACTGCTGAGCTATTAGAAATGTTGAAAAAAGAAGATGCGAAAGCTACATTTTTCCTAATTGGAGCAAACGTTAAAGCATTTCCAGATCTTGTGAAACAAGAATTAGCCGAAGGACATTATGTTGGTATGCACAGTATGACACATAACTACAAAAAGCTATATACTGAAGGACATTATGTGGATGAAATGAAAGAAGATCAAAGTTTAATTGCTGGGATTATCGGAAAATCCCCTATCTTAACACGTCCACCATATGGCTCAATGCCAGGATTGAATGAAGCGCTCCGCAATAAAGTTGCTGAAGGTGGTTTTAAGGTTTGGGATTGGACAATTGACTCTTTAGACTGGAGATATAATAAAATGCCAGTAGATGCTGCCTCGGCGCAAATTGTACAAAATGTTCTTGCTGGTGCTACAAATCCAATCGAGGTCGTGTTAATGCATGATATTCACCCACAATCAGTAAAAGCTGTGCCTGGGATCATTAAAGGTCTAAAAGAAAAAGGTTATGAACTGGAAAGTTATCAAGAAGATGAACATTTCCCATTAAACTTCTGGCATGATAAACGTATGTAATAAAAAAAGACTTGATTTTCTTTATAGGAAAATCAAGTCTTTTTTTATTTTTATTTGTTTAGAAAATAGAAGTTATTAATTTTACAAGTATAGATACTAACTTTGCAAAATTAGATTGTTTCAATCACTTTCTACTAATATAGTATCTTGTATCTCCCATTAAATTAAGTCCAAATTATCGTTTCTGTAGTGTGCAATAATTGTACTCTTTTCATACATTTATTATACTCTATCAATTTGGTATGTGAAATTATCAAATGTCTCCAAAATAGAAAAGCCTCCTCACAAGGATATTTATCCTTATAAGGAGACTAACGTTGATTTATTTTATTACGTTTAACCTTCTTGCGTAGTTTTTACTTTCGTCTTATTTTTATCACGATGATTATAGTTATATTTCGAACGATCTACTGGTGTAAATCCTTCTGGTGTGTAGAATCGTAATAAATCTCCGTTTACAACTTCATCAGAAAATTTAAGTTTCTGTTGAACCATTTTTTCATTTTGTTTGATTTCATCCGTTGCTTCTACTGGTTTTCCAGTGGTTGTGTCATAATACTTTCCATTAAGCGCAGTAACGGCCGGACTTACATAGTTACCATTACGGAACGGAACAACTTGTTGATGCTCTGTTGATAATAAATCTGTACCAAATTGGATATAATTCTTTGTATCGGTACCTAGTAAATGTAACAGCGTTGGAAGAACATCGATTTCTCCGCCATATTGGTGTTGAACTCCGCCCTTCATTCCTGGAACATGAATGATTAAAGGTACACGTTGTAATTGTGCATTTTCAAATGAATTAATTTCTTTACCCATGATTTGTGACATCGCTGCATTATGATTATCTGAAATACCATAATGGTCTCCATACATCACAATGATCGAATTGTCATATAAACCAGATTGCTTCAAGTAATCCATAAAGCTTTTTACAGATTCATCTAAATAACGGGCTGTTTGGAAATACGTATCTACAGATGAATCACCAGTTTTTGCTGGTTCAATTGTCGCTTCATCCTTATTAATTGGATAAGGGAAGTGATTTGATAACGTAATAAACTTCGCATAGAACGGTTGTTTTAATGTTTGTAACATTGGAATAGACTCATTAAAGAATGGTTTATCTTTCAGGCCATAGTTTACAACATCTTTTTCATTCATATCATAATATGATGCATCAAAGAATTTATTAAATCCAAATGATTTATAAATATCATCACGATTCCAGAATGTTTTATAGTTACCATGGAACACCGCAGATGTATAGCCCTGCTGTCCTAAAATAGCTGGTGCTGCTTGATACGTATTATGAGCTTTGTTTGTAAATACAGACCCTTGTGGTAAACCGAATAGTGAGTTCTCTAACATAAACTCCGCATCAGATGTTTTACCTTGTCCTGTTTGATGGAAGAAGTTATCAAAATACAGTGTATTTGCATCTTGTGTAAATGAATTTAAGAATGGTGTAACTTCTTGTCCGTTCAACTTGTAATTAATTAAAAAGTTTTGGAACGACTCTAAATGAATATAGATAACGTTCATACCTTTCCCCTTACCAAAATACTCTGGGTTAGGGCTTGCATAGTTCGATGTAATATAGTTTCTTACACCGGTCATGCTATCTCCATCCGCTAAAGCACGTTCTGTCGATGCTTTCATACTTTGGATGCCATCATAAATTGTATAGTTGTACGCACCTAAGTATTTCACAATGTAGTTGCGGTCAAACGTTCTTGTTAGTAATTCAGGACGATCAGATTCTGCTAAACCTAAGTTGATGCTAAAAATCAAAATCCCCATAATAAATACAAGTGACAATTTATATTTTGCAACACGAATTGGTTTTGGATTAGCAAATTTTGTTATTACCAACACAAGCAAGATAATTGTGTCTAAGAAATATAATGGATCATATAGATGTAATAACGCTAAAATACTACCACCTAAATCTCCAAAGTTATTCGTTTGTGTTAATGTCGGGAACGTAATAAAATCGCTGAAAAAGCGATAATATACTACGTTTGAGTATAAGATAATTGACAGTAACAAATTAATAATAATTAACCAAATATAAGATCGTTTCCCTTTTGCAAATAATGCAAGTCCTAAAAATAGGACAGCTGAGCTTAGCGGGTTAAAAAATAGCAAGAATTTTTGGATTGTGTTCGATATTCCTAAGTCGAATTCTGTAACATATGCTGCATATGTTTTTAACCAGAATAAAACAACTGCAAAAATAAAGAACCCAAAATGATTACTTAACACACGCTTGCTCTTTAATAATAATTGTTTCATCTCTCCACCTCTTTTAATCATCCAAGGTTTATTTTTTATAAGTCTATCTCTGTTTTGAATTTACTTTCCCCAAACAGCCCTCACTTTTCTTTAACCTTATGAAGAATATTAGTAATTATAAGTTTAAGGTTGTATTTATTCAACTATTTCTTATTAAATATATTGACCTAGATATATATTTAATCAAATACATTTGTAACATTTTTCACTGCTAATCCTAAAAGACTATCCGTGTAACAAGACATACCTACTATAAACTTTTATACGCTACTCCGCAAACATTCTTATTTCCAAAATTACCAATTGGATTTATTGCTGCTAATTTATTCATTCTGAGAAAACTTCTTCTTACTGCATCCTTTATATGTATAAAAATTATAATTTATATACATATTTTTTATTATTAACTTCTATAAACAACATTTAATTCCATTATTTCTCCTGTTCATTTAACATTAGCCTTGTGATACGAAAAGAATATATTTAATCTGAACAGGCCGGTTCCGTTTGGAAAGACATGTAATTTTTCATTATATGTAAATCCATTTTAATTTTTCGATATCTAAATCCCTGCTATGCAGAATAAAAAGTAACTTACACTCGTTTGCTTTTGCTCTTTCTGTTTTTACTTCGCACGTGGCAGAAAAAGGCCCTGACCGCTTCTATGCATGGCCAGAAGCTCTCCCCCACCTAAAAAAAGGGATTTTATGTCGGTTTTTTAATTGATGTACATATAGTAAAAAAACAAAACCCTCGCTCTATTCTAAGTGCGAGGGTTTTGTTTTTACAGATTATTTCCCTTGATACATTGCATCTACTTGCTTTTGAAGTTCTACATTTTCTAAGAACTCATCGTATGTCGCTTCTTTATCGATTACACCGTTTGGCGTCACTTCGATAATACGATTTGCAATTGTTTGTACGAACTGATGGTCATGAGATGTAAATAGTAATGTTCCTTTAAATGCGATTAAACCGTTGTTTAATGCTGTGATAGACTCAAGGTCTAAATGGTTCGTTGGATCATCAAGTGTTAATACGTTTGCTCCGCTTAACATCATTTTAGAAAGCATACAACGAACTTTTTCTCCACCTGACAATACAGAAACATTTTTCTTTACTTCTTCACCAGAGAATAGCATACGACCTAAGAAACCACGTAAGAAACTTTCTGTTTCATCTTGTGGAGAGAACTGACGTAACCATTCAACTAAGTTATATTCACTGTTCTCGAAGTACTTAGAGTTATCTCTTGGGAAGTAAGCTTGAGATGTTGTAACGCCCCACTTAAATGAACCGCTATCTGGCTCCATTTCACCCATAAGAATTTTAAATAATGTTGTCATTGCAATATCATTGCGTCCGATAAATGCAACTTTATCACCTTTATTTAATGTGAAGTACACATTATCTAACACTTTTTCTCCATCAATTGTTTTTGAAAGACCTTCTACAGTTAATAAGTCATTTCCTACTTCACGCTCTGGTGTGAAGCCAACGAATGGATAACGGCGTGATGATGGTTTAATATCATCTAATGTAATTTTATCTAATAATTTTTTACGAGAAGTCGCTTGCTTCGCTTTAGATGCGTTTGAACTAAAGCGTGCAATGAAGTTTTGTAACTCTTTTACTTTCTCTTCTTTTTTCTTATTTGCATCTTGTGTTAGTTTTAATGCTAATTGGCTTGATTCATACCAGAAGTCATAGTTACCAACATACAATTGAATTTTACCGAAATCAAGATCCGCCATGTGCGTACATACTTTATTTAAGAAGTGACGATCATGGGATACAACGATAACTGTATTTTCAAAGTTCATTAAGAAGTTCTCTAACCATTGAATCGCTTTTAAGTCTAAGTGGTTGGTAGGCTCATCTAATAATAGAATGTCAGGTTGACCGAATAATGCTTGAGCAAGTAATACTTTTACTTTCTCTGCCCCTGTTAACTCTGACAATTTTTTGTCATGAACGTCTTCTCCAATGCCTAGGCCTTTTAAAAGGATTGCCGCTTCAGATTCAGCTTCCCAACCGTTTAGCTCAGCAAACTCACCTTCCAGTTCTGCAGCACGCATACCGTCTTCATCACTGAAATCTTCTTTCATGTAAATTGCATTTTTTTCTTGCATTACTTTGTAAAGACGTGTGTGGCCCATAATTACTGTTTCTAATACAGGAAACTCTTCGTATTCGAAGTGGTTCTGTTTTAATACTGCTAAACGCTCACCTGGCGTGATGTTTACATCGCCTGTTGATGGATCAATTTCTCCAGATAAAATCTTTAGAAATGTTGATTTACCAGCACCGTTTGCTCCGATTAAACCGTAGCAGTTACCTGGTGTGAATTTTATGTTAACATCATCAAATAATTTTCTGTCTGCAAAGCGCAATCCTACGTTACTAACTGTAATCATGTGTTTCCTCCAATTTCGATACTTTTATATACATACTTCACTTACTATAACATACTTAGGCATCTAAAGGTATATCTAATCATCTTTCTATTTCAACAAAATAAAAAGCACTTTTCAAATCGTGCTTTTTATTTGAAATTTTAAAAGAAATCATAAATAAATGGTCTATGTAATGGAATCAACTGTTCAAGTGTTTTTACTTCTTCCTCACTCCCTAAAATATGGTCCATTTCGTATAACTCTAATGGACGCTTATATCCAAATAACATTGTTGATAACGCATTTATATTTAAATGGATTCCGCTACTATTTTGTTTTTCGGTTTCTTCTTTATTAACAATCACTATTTCTTTATTCTGTAATTGAACCGTCACATTATTCCACGCGGCAAATGAGTCTGAAATATGTAAAATGACATTATTTTGTTGATTACTCCAAACAAATGGATATTGATTTAAAAACTGCTCCACGTCTACAATCCGAGCCATAAAATAAGGAGTAATTTCAGCCTTAACTCGAGGCTCTTGTAAAGTATAACGTAATGGCTCTGTTTCACTTAGTATCATCTTAAGCTCTTTTATCATCGAATCATGTTGGCAAATAAAATTCCAAAGTCCATTTCGAGCTTCATTATTTAGCGGTACAAATTCTTCCACTGTCATTTTTGAATCATTTATTTTGTACAGCATATAACCAGTAGCTTCATCTTTTTCATTGTAATAGACCGCTGCCGTCAAATCATGGTAAACTGCTTGTGTCCACCAATCCGTACTTCGAACTAGCATACCAGCGAATCGCTTCGCAAATTGCTCATATACTGCTTCTATTTCTTTTGGATGTGAATCTTTATTAAAACGTCTCACATTCCCTTTCACATGCTTTTGCATCACTAAATCACTCTTCGTCATGGAACATATGAAACGATTGGCAAATAGTTCCCATCCATACTTTCTATAGAATGAAACTGCAAATGGATGTAACATTGATACACTAAATCCATCTTGTTTCATTTTTCGCAGCACATACTTCAGTAATTCTTTTACATGCCCACTCCGTCTATACTCTGGGTATGTCGCTACTCCTGCAATTCCACCCATTTTAAACATTTCATCACCAATATTTATTTCGAATGGAAGAAGGTGCAATTTTGCTGCAAGTTGATTTCCTTCCAAAATCCCAAACAGTTGATGGTGCTTTTTCATTAATGTAAGACGCCTTTCAATTTGATCTTCCGGTACCTTATATTGAAATGCATATTCAGATAAAGCAATCGCTTCTCTATATTGTCGCTCTGCTAATTCAATTACTTTCATGACTTTCTCCTCCTATTCCCTTTATTACATTCGTACTCATACATATAAAATCCTATCTAAAAAATTAGAAAGGTCGATGAAATATACATCGACCTTTCTATAATTATTATATCTCGATATAACACACACTATCTTCCAAATAAAGATTTGCCATAAAACAAAAAGCTTTGCTTACTAAGCTAATCACTTTTATCATGTCCCCTGTATACCATATAAAGTGAAACTTTATGCTTTTTCCAATTCGGTTTGTAGTTTGCTCAATTCCTGAAAGAATGTAGGATACGATACACCTACTGCTTCTGCATCTTGAATCGTTGTTTTTCCTTCAGCTATACAGCCGGCGATTGCAAGCATCATTCCAATGCGATGATCACCGTAACTATGTACTGTATTGCCTTTTAAAGTTGATTTACCGTAAATAATCATTCCGTCATCTGTTGCTTCAATACGAGCTCCTAGTTTCGTTAGTTCAGCTACAACTGTATCGATACGATTTGTTTCTTTTACTTTCAGCTCATGTGCATCCTTGATAACTGTAATTCCTTCTGCTTGCGTTGCTGCAAGCGCAATGATTGGGATTTCATCGATAAGTCTTGGGATAATATCCCCTCCAATTTCAATCCCTTGAAGTGAAGATGTTTCAATCGTAATATTCGCAGCTGGCTCTGACGCATCCTTATTAATAGGCTGTATTTCTAACTTAGCACCCATTTTAGTAAGAACATCTATAATTCCTGTACGAGTCGGATTCATTCCAACATTTTGTAATACAAGTTTACTATTTGGAACAACCGCTCCCGCAACTAAGAAAAATGCCGCTGAAGAAACATCACCAGGTACCTGTATATCAGTCCCTATTAATTTTTGTCCACCAGCAATTTTCACAGTTTTATCTTCACGAGTTACCGTAACGCCAAACGCCTCAAGCATTCTTTCTGTATGGTCTCTTGAAATATGAGGTTCTGTAACAGTTGTTACACCTTTTGCAGTCAGTCCCGCAAGTAAAATAGCCGACTTCACTTGTGCGCTTGCTACAGGTGAAGTATAGTCGATTGCTTTTAAACTTCCACCTCGTATTGTAAGCGGAGTAAACGTCCCTTCTTCTCTACCATCAATTTTCGCTCTCATAAGTCCAAGCGGATTCGTTACACGTTTCATTGGTCTTTTTCCAATTGATGAATCACCTTGGATGCAGGAATGGAAAGGTGTGTTCGCAAGTATTCCAGACATTAATCGGATCGTTGTCCCCGAATTACCAACATCTAAAACATTTTTAGGTTCTTGTAACCCTTCTAATCCTTTTCCCATTACAATTACTTCATCACCATTTTGTGAAATTTCTACTCCCATTTCTCTAAAACAAGAAATTGTACTTAAACAATCTGCACCGGGCAGAAAACCTTTAATTGTTGTTTTTCCCTGCGCGATTGCTCCAAACATGACAGCACGGTGTGAGATAGATTTATCTCCGGGGATTCTAATTGTTCCTCGCAATCCACTTGTTACATTTTGTATCGGTTTCTCCTTCACGGTGTCATCCTCTCCTTATTACATTGTTTCATATGTTTGATATTCTTCTTTTTGTAATGCGATCACTGCTTTTAAGCGATCCTCTTCTCTTTGGAAGCTAATACGAAGCACACCAAGTAATCCCTCTCGCGCTTCTATAATTTGCAGATTTGTAATACTAATTTCTTCATGAGCTAAAATACTCGTAATATGAGCTAATGCCCCTACTTTATCTAAAACATCAACATATAAGTCATGATAAGCTGGAATCGCTCCACTTTTACGAACTGGTAAAGAATCACGATATTCTTTCGCATCTGCAAAGTAGTTTTGTATTTCGCCTGCATCTCCTATAGAAACCATCTTATATAACTCTTCCATTTCAGAGATCCACTCTTTTAATAATACCATTAAATGCTCACGATTTTGCTTTACAATGTCACTCCACATTTTCGGACTGCTAGATGCGATACGTGTAATATCTTTAAATCCACCGGCAGCTAGTTGATGAATGAGTGGATTATCTCCTGCATGTTTCTCGACTTGTTTTACTAAACCTGCCGCAATAAGATGCGGAAAATGACTAACGATTCCTGTTACATAATCGTGTTCTTCTGTATTTAAGACGAGAAAATGTGATCCTGTTCCTTTCAACCATACTTTTAGCTCTTCCACTTGATCATTTGGCACATGATTCATCGGTGTTAAAATGTAAAATGCATTTTCAAATAAATGCGCCTTTGCACTTTCAACACCAGTTTTATGAGACCCTGCCATCGGATGTCCGCCAATAAAAGAAACTTTCTTTGAAAATAAAGCTTCCGCTTCATTCATAATTGTTCCTTTTGTACTTCCAACATCGGTCACTATTACATCATCCCGTAAACGAAATGACGCTAGTTTGTGTAATAACTTCTTCGTTTCTTCAACTGGAGAGGCAAAAATAATTAAATTTGCCTCTTCACATGCACGCTGTAAATCTATTGCTACTTCATCTACTACATGTAATTCTTTCGCACGCTCTACCTGCTCTTTAAATAAATCATAACCTGTTATCGTTACATCGTGCTCTTTCTTAATTGCTAATGCGAGAGAGCCTCCTATTAATCCTGTTCCAATTAATACTACCTTTTTACACATTGGCCTCATCTCGAGACTTATGTTTTTTATTTTCAAAGTGTTGTTTTAACACTGAAATCACTCCTTCATTTTGTTCCCTTGTTCCGATTGTAATACGGACACCATTTGGAAACGGACGAATAATAAACCCTGCGTGCGCGCAAGCTTCATAAATTTCTCCAGCATCATCTACCGGCAAGAAGATGAAGTTTGTTTGCGACGGATAGAATGGAATTTCATTTCTCTTACAAAAACTTTCGTATTGTTGCAGCCCCTCTGTATTAACACGTACTATCTTTTCAATAAATGACTCGTCGCTTAAGGCAATCGTTGCTGCATTTTGTGCCAATGAAGATACGTTAAACGGCAAACGTACAACATTTAATTTCTCGATTAACTCTTCATGTCCAATCGAATACCCAACACGGAATGATGCTAATCCGTATGCTTTAGAAAACGTTCTTAGTATAAGAATGTTTTTATGTTTTTCTAAAAGCGGTAATGTCTCTGGGAAATCTTTTGCTGTTACGTATTCATAGTACGCTTCATCAATGACAATTAACGTATTTTTACTAATTCCCTCAATGAATTGAGTCAATTTTCGCTCATTTACATATGTGCCTGTCGGATTGTTCGGATTACAAATCCAAACGATTTTTGTATTGTTATCAACCGCTGAAGAAATTTCGTCTAAATCATATACACCGTTATTTAAAGCTACTTCTTTCACTTCGCACCCTTCAATAACTGCATGATGACGATATTGCGGGAAAGTTTCTCCTGCTGTTACTACATTATCTCCCTTACAAAGTATCGCACGGCTTATAATTTGAATGACTTCATCAAGTCCGCTTCCACATATAATTTGTTCCTTTTGAACTTGTAGTTTTTCTGCAATTGTTTGGCGAAGTTCTACAGCTCCTCCATCTGGATATAAGGCATGTTCATGCCATGCTTTTTGCAACTCTTCTATAACACGTGGTGAACAACCGAATGGATTTTCATTTGATGCTAATTTTACAAATGAATGATCCCCATATATCTCTTTCATTTGCTGCGCTGATTTACCTGGTTTATATGGCTGTAATGATGATAATTGCTCTTTTACCTTCATCTGGCATCCATCCTTTTTAAAATTCTTTTGCATATTTGTTATGCTGCGTAATATTTTGCTTGATTAATTCCATGCGGTCTTTTCCGAATTGTTCAACTAATGCGTCCGCAAGCTCCCATGCAACCACAGCTTCTGCAACAACACTTGCAGCTGCTACTGCACAACTATCAGATCGTTCAATACTTGCTTGGAATGTTTCTTTCGTATCAATATCTACACTCGCAAGTGGCTTATATAATGTAGGAATCGGCTTCATTACACCTCTTACTACAATTGGCATTCCTGTAGTCATACCACCTTCTAATCCACCTGCATGATTTGTTTTTCTTGTATAGCCTTTTTCTTCATCCCATAGGATTTCATCGTGTACTAAGCTTCCTGGCTGCCTTGCCGCCTCAAATCCAATCCCAATTTCAGCGCCTTTAAAAGCATTAATACTCATAATTGCTCCCGCGAGTTTTGCATCTAATTTACGATCATAATGTACGTAGCTACCAACACCAATTGGCATCCCTTCCGCAATTACTTCTACAATTCCACCTATTGAATCCCCACTGCTTTTTGCAGTATCGATAGCATCCATCATCTTTTGCTCTACCTCTTTATCTAGGCAACGCACAGGTGAATTTTCTGTAATTGTTTGAATTTCTTCTATTAGTAGTCGGCCTACACGATTTGCTTGTATCCCGCCAATCTCAAGAACATGTCCTGCAATTTGCACACCTAATTCTTTTAAAATTTGTTTTGCAACTGCAGCAGCAGCTACTCTTACAGTTGTCTCTCTTGCAGAAGAACGTTCCAAAACATTTCGTATATCACGGTGACCATATTTAATTGCACCATTTAAATCAGCATGTCCTGGACGTGGTTTTGTAATTGTACGTTTCATTTCTTTACTTTCTTGCTCCGAAATAGGTTCAGCCCCCATTACTTTCGTCCAATGTTTGAAATCATCATTTTTTACGATTAATGTAATTGGTGAACCAAGTGTTATTCCGTGGCGCACACCACTTACAATCTCTACTGTATCCGTTTCAATTTGCATGCGTCTCCCGCGACCATGCCCTTTTTGTCTTCTTAATAATTCCTTATTAATATGTTCTGCTTCTAACGATAATCCTGCAGGTACACCTTCTAAAATAACAGTTAACTGCGGACCATGTGATTCTCCGGCTGTAATATATCTCATTTCTCTTACCCCTTTATTATTTTTTTGTACAAAAAAGTCCCTACTGAGCGCTCAGTAGGGACGATTCATATCGCGGTACCACCCTAATTGTAGACTATTTTTTTGTCTACCTCTTATCATTGTTAACGATCTATGAGACCGTCTTTCCCTTCATAAAGATATGATCTTTACTACGAAAAAGATGCTCTAGGGCTGTAATTCATGCTTATCTTTGTACTGATTCTCACCGGCCATCAGCTCTCTATAAACAGGGAGATAAGCACTACTGTTTCCCTTTCCACGCATATTCAATATGAAATTAAGATAATTTATTTTTAAATCCTTTTAACTCTTCCATGAATTTATGGAACTCTGGAATATCCATTTGCTGTGCAGAATCAGATAATGCAACTGCTGGGTCTGGATGTACTTCTGCCATGACTGCATCTGCTCCAATTGCTAGCGCTGCTTTTGCAGTAGGTAATAATAAATCTCTGCGTCCTGTAGAATGCGTTACGTCCACAACAACAGGTAAATGTGTTTCTTTCTTTAAAATTGGTACTGCTGAAATATCTAACGTATTACGCGTTGCTCTTTCGTATGTGCGGATACCGCGCTCACATAGTATAATTTGATCATTTCCTTGTGCGATGATGTATTCAGCTGCATTAATGAATTCATCAATTGTCGCTGCTAAACCACGTTTTAATAATACAGGTTTATTTACTTTACCCACAGCTCTTAATAAATCGAAGTTTTGCATGTTTCGTGCCCCAACTTGAATGACATCAACGTAATCAAGAGCCATTTCTACATCATTTGGATTTAAAATCTCACTGATAATCGCTAAATCGAATTCATCAGCTACTTGGCGTAAAATTTGTAAGCCTTCAACCCCTAATCCTTGGAAGTCGTATGGTGACGTTCTCGGTTTGAAAGCACCGCCGCGCATTAATTTTAATCCTTGTGCTTTCATCGCTTGCCCCACTTGGCGAACTTGCTCTAAACTTTCTACCGCACAAGGACCCATGATGAATGTTTGTGTTCCATTTCCTAATAATTCACCTTTTACATCAACAATTGTATTTTCTTTTTTCTTTTTACGTGAAACAAGTAATGCTTTACGGTTGTCATCTTCTTGCAATTCTAAGCTCGCTTTGAAAATCGTTTTGAAAATGTGTTGAACTGTTGAAGTTTCGAATGGCCCTTCATTATGTTCTGCGATCATATCCAGTACTTCACGCTCACGAACTGGGTCAAAACGTTTCGTACCTTGCACTTGTTTTTGTTCCCCAATCTTCTGAACAATTTTACCTCGTTCATTTAAAAGCTCTAGTAACTGTAAATTGATTTTATCCACCTGTTTACGTAATTGTTCTAACTCATGATTTGCCATTTTAAAATCCTCCTTTTAATGTTTAAAACTATGTGAAGAGAATAAAAATTCCCTATTTTCTGAATTGAAACTCCACAAAAACTTATTATGAGATCGATTCCGCCTTTTATGTGTACAAAAAATCCCTACTGATCTACTCAGTAGGGACGATATTTATCGCGGTACCACCCTAGTTGCAGACTTATTTCGTCTACCTCTCTTCACTGTTAACGATCATTTGACCGTCTTTCCCTTCATAAAGACAATTATCTTTACTACGAAAAAGATGCTCCAGGACTGTAATTCGCACTTGTCTTTGTACTGGTTCACACCAACCACCAGCTCTCTGTTACAGGGAAACAACTACTACTTCTTTTCCTTTCACCGCATGTTATATTCCATTTTCAAGTTGGGCCACAAAAATACAAAAAGTCCCTACTGATCCAATCAGTAGGGACGATATTTATCGCGGTACCACCCTAGTTGTAGACTTATTTCGTCTACCTCTCTTCACTGTTAACGATCATTTGACCGCCTTTCCTTCATAAAGAAAACAAATCTTTACTACGAAAAAGATGCTCCAAGACTGTAATTCATGATTACCCCTGTACTGATTCACACCAACCATCAGCTCTCTGTTACAGTAAGATCCTCACTACTGTGATCTCTTCATTGCACTTTGTTTATTCAAATGTTTTTGAAATTGAATAAGTTATGATTCGTATTATAGAATGCTTTTTCAAATACTGTCAACACCTTTTTAGTTATTTTTTTAAAATTCCACTCTTTACCCACTATTAATCTTGTAAATTTGTCATCACAAGTCCAATACGAATCATTTCGTTTTGAATAGATATTAGCAAATGTTTCTCCACTTGGTACTCTGTTAACAATTGTTTAATCTCAATGATTTCATTTTCAAAAGAATTTGCCTCATGAAGGTTTTGTAATAACGAAAAAAACAACTCACCATAGGCTTCTACATGATATTTCATATTATTTTTCTTTTCCAAAATAGACAAAAATAGTTGTTTCATTTCCGCTTGATCGTAACGTTCTGATGGTGGAGAGAAACGAGTAAGAATTGTTTGTAATCCTTTTTCGGCAACTTCATCCATACATAATACAAAACGTAAAAACATGACATATTCCCTACCAGTTACGGAACTCATTTTTGGACGTTCAATTAAAAATCCAGCTAACCAAGCTTCCCAAAATTTTTGTTGTTCTCTCACGCTTAATGTTTTCACATAATAACATAAATGTTCCATAAACTTAATTTTGTCATTTTCCGTTTCCTGTATAAAAAGCGGATATAACCAATCTGCTCGCTGTTCCCAATATAATACACATTTAATAAAAACAAAGCTGAGCCACTTTAAGAATACTTCTTTTGTATGTGGATGTAACAAATATAAATGCTCGACTGCATATTTAATATGTCGCTTTATCTCTGTAAATAACGGTAAATTTATTTGTGTATAGCAAAGTCCTGCCCATGCATATTTTATTGATTTTTCTTGTTTTTTTAAATCGAGATAAGGTAGCAAATTTTTTCTACACCATTGTTTCTCAATATGATATAAAAATGTTATATCTGCTGTTAATCGTGCAAACATGAAGTTTGTACTCTGTGAAAATGTTCGCATTTGTTCTTCAAATAAAAACAAGTATTCGTGAATATTCCGATCGTATAAGTGGTCATATGCTAGTAACTTTAATAATACTGACGTCATCTTTCCAATAGGATGTTGAATAGATTCATTATAAAAATCATGCTCTTCTATCTTAAAATTCGGATCACCTTTCATTACTTGAGGAAATAAAGAAAAGGCAAAACGTTTCACCACACGTATACTATTCTCTTGGAATTCTTCTAATCGATTGCTGATTTCATAAAGAAAACTGCTAATTAACCAATGAAAAGATGTATTTCTTACAAATTGTTGCAGGAGTGGAATGATTTTTTGTATTTGTTGATTTGTCAGCTTACGATTATTTCTCCATGCCCGAATACAGACAAACCATACTTCATTACTTACATTACTTCCCCCTACTAATTGATACGCAAGCGAAATACTCCACTCTGTATCCAATTTACATGCTTTTGATAACATTTCTAAAAAATGACGCTGTTCAAAAATACCATCATGAGAAAAAAGCCTAACTTGTTTCATCATTTCATGGTCTTTCAACTGCAATAATCCATCGGCTGTTACGTTGCATGTAATACTTTGTACAGCATCCTCTACTCGCTTTTCACCGTAACGTTCTGGGGAAAAATGAGGATATTTTTGTTTCATTTTTTTATATGCTTGTACTGTACAATTACTATTTGGATCACATGTATAAAGTAAATCCATAATAAGGCAAGCATCAAAAGCCCTCTCATTAACAAGGTGTTTCATAACCTTTTGTAACACTTCTTGCTTTCTTTGTTCCGAGGTAAATGGATAATGCTTCTTTAAAAATTTAAATACTTCATGCCTATATGTAACATGTAAAAGTAATTTTTGTTCTAGTAGCCATTTGATTTTTTCATCGTCAGTTACAAATGAAATTTTACTCATCGCAGCTATTGCAATCCGTTTTTGTACTATACTATCTGTTTCTATCATTTGGGCGATATAGTAGTTTGCCTTTCTCTTATTATGTTCACATAAATAGGCGAGACATTCTTTTACAATACGAATTAAAAATGTAAAATCTTTCGGCTGTAAATCATGCTCTGAAAATTCGACTGTATTATATGTCACACCGTCCTTTTTCTGCAGTACAGTCTGCCTTAAAAATAACATTTGGATTTTTTCTAACCCCATAACCATAATTGGGTCAGCAAAATATGCGATATGCGGTTTCATTCTTTCATCCCAGATTCTTTGTACAAATGCAAATACGGGAACTGGTAAACGGCTTGTCTCCTCTAATTCAATTGAATCTTGCATATCGTGTTTCCATCTTCTGACACGCTTTAATTTAATTTTCCCATCCAAAATAAACGCCAACAATAAGACGAAAATTTCTTTATGATCAGGAAAGGAACATTTATGTAACAAATATGAAACCAATTCTATAGAGCTACTATTTTTTTCTGCTGTTTCCAGTAAGAGCAATGTCCATTTTGCAAATAATAGCGGTTCAATTGGCTCTTTTGTTTCGTTTAAATACGTACAAATCGTTCGCCATAACAAAGGAGAAATTTTTGAGTGATTTTTATAAATAAGCTGAAATAATTCTTTTTGGTGGCTAAAAAGAAATTGTTTGACGAGCCACTCGGCCAACAATTCATCCTCTTCACTATGAATAGTGGAAAGCAAAAATAAATTTTGGATTTTGCCTTCTGCCTCTAACCATTCTACCCATCCATAATCGCGAGCAAATTCTATAAAATACCGGAGTGTTTCAATTTTTTTTACTGATTGTTTTATATATGATAATTGCTCTTGTTCAACTGATGGTGGAACTGTCACGATATCACGAATCCGCATTCTTTTTGTAATATAGTTATCTCCCATTAATTCAGCCCAGCGCTTCACCGCTTGAACAAGTGCCTGATGATTATTCGCCTTATTTGGATAAACAATGGGCCTTACTCCTAAATGCTCCCAGTGATATGTATTATCTCCTTGCGCAACAAATGCATAACGTTTTGTACTCGGTGGTAAACCTGTTGCTAAATATTTCATGACAGGATCATTATGACTATATCCGATGAATAACACCGTATAATTTGAAAATAAATCAACTAAAAATCTTCTTGCCCAACCCTCTGTTAAGTAAGCCCTTCCAAAATCGCCATCCGTTAATATTAAATTTTCTTTTTCCTGTTCTACATTGCCGTGTATATATGCTAAACCTTTAAATGCTCTACCTGTTGGAAGTGCAGGTGCGTAATATATATTGATATCTCGATTCATTTCCCGAATCACACTTGTAAAATGCTGATCAAAATTTGTAGTAACGATGCGAACATCAATATCATCTGAAAAAAGCCGTGGAATGGCATAGTGTAATGGATTCGGTTTTGAATTTTTCACATCAACAAGATCTTGTGCAACTTGATGTACATCTTTCGTCTTCGCAACTTTTCCAAGATAATAATCATGCGGTTCTGTATTTTCACGCTTTTCAACATATAAAGCTTCCGCAATTTCATCAACTAAATCATCGAAATTTGGTAAGTTTGATTTCCCTTTCATAGAAACTCCTGCTCCGACAAATAATACAAGCCTTCCTTGTTCAAGATTATCAAATAGTTCATCTGGAATTTCTACTTCTGAAGTAATCCACATTTGGATCCCCCCTTACCTAAAAATGTTATACACTCTCATTTTACTATAACATTTTTCGTTTATTTTTTTAATATTTTGACAAGATGTTCAACATGAAAAAATTTTATTTGCAACTATGTACATACATAAGAAATGTATGAACTTCTTGTTTTATACCAAAACTATATAAAAAACGGGAGGTGTGCAATTTGAGTAATTTTACGATTGTGCTTATCAAATTTATATCGTGTATCATTGCTTTTGCTATCGGACTTGATTTATTTTTTGATGCAACAATTGTTGATGTTATTTCCTTTAGCCTGTTTGTAACAATCGTTTCTTATATGTTTGTTGATAAAATCCTTTTGAATCGTATTGGCAATTCCGCCGCTATTATGGCTGACTTTTTGTTAACATATTTAAGTGTGTGGATTTTCGGTAATATTTTATTGGACAATTATATGCAGATTGCATGGGGTAGCATTCTATCCGCTATTGTCTTTACATTATCTGAAGTATTTGTGCATCGTTTTTCTCATACGCATGAACGGCTCAACAATGAACGAATTAATATGAATGGCCGCTTCGCGTATGGAACTGAGTTTGCTGAAGAACAAAACATCTTAGATAAAGATAAGAAAAAATAAAAAAGAAGGATGTCATTACACCGGTAATGACATCCTTCTTTTACACTAACTATTCTTCCTTCCACCCTTTTACATCCACTGACATATGTACAATTACTTGAAAGCCTAAGCTACCTGTAGAGCCAACTGCAATTGAATATTGAGAAAAAACTCTCGAAATGCAGCATTTCATAAATGACCTCACATATGTACTAATTTCCCTTTAATCAAATCTGATGACACTTCTCTTTCCTCCCAAATCTAAAACTGTAGGTTTCGAATAAAGTTTGATCAAATTAATGCTATTAACCGTAATAGAAGAACAAAAGAAAAGAGCGTGTTTTGAAAAAAAGATTAATCAAAACATGCTCTTATAGTATTTAATCGGATTATTCTTTTATAAAAAGATTGATCTTTTTTGTAATCCTTCAATATTTCGGATATCAGGAGTAATTGCATGAACTTCAATAACTTGAACCAAAAAACATTCCATTTTATAAAAAGTTTGTTTGAAGCTTTCGTAGAATTCTTTAATTGAAAGAGGTGAAGTTTCGTGACTTTATTCAAAGCAACAATAACAGAAAATAAAACCTAGCAACATAACGCTATGCTGCTAGGTTTTATAACGCTAAAAACTATCATCAGTTTTGTTTTTAAGATTTCTGTTTAAAAACTAAGAAGGTTATTTACTTTTCAACCACTTGGCTCTAACCAATTCTCTATCGTTTAATAAATTGTTCTTAGCTAGTTCATAACACACTAACCAAAAATCTTTTTGCCACTTTGTACAATCTTCCTCGTAATCCATAAGCATCTGAAGCATACAATATGAATCAGAAGGCTGAATATGAATCATATCATTTTTAAAAAATAAAGCTATGAGACCATGTTCAATAGATAGCAAGCAACCTTCATCAAATGAAATTGCAAAGTAAGCATAGTTATCCTTCGTATAGTCAGGTAAAATCTCAAATGTAGGAGTTCCTATATAAGGATGGATTTCTTCCATACTATTAAAAGTAATGGGACTAAAGGAATGATCATTTTCATTATATATCTCGTGACTCATTAAATCTTTACATTGCAATTCAAATAGACCCTTTAGTATATTTTCATAAACAATATCAAAGTGTTCCTTTAAATAACATAGCGTATTATAAGATTCTTTTGTTAAAGGTTGATTACTCTCTAAATACCCCTTTATCTCAATTTTTTTTTGTTCAAAAAACGAAACGGAACAATTTACGTTTATAGACCCATCCCAACAGTCGTATTTTTCAGAAAAGTTAAAACCTTCCACTTTATATACCACCATTCACACCTACCTAATTAAATTTTATTATTCATAATTAACGCCCTCTTATTATGTCACAACCGAAGCATAGCGGAGGGCGTAGTATAATTGTAATTAATCTACAAAATGGAAAGCAATTTTTAATCTTGAAAAATAGCTATAATCCTTATAAAACCCATCAAAAATAAATAACACCCCTTTAAATACTAAATCCAAAGGGTAGAGCTGTATATATACCTTCTTGAACATCTATTACTACCAAAGCTTTCTTCATCACACATCGCTCCCCTTTTTAATATAAATTTATATAGATTTATATATATATATATATATATATATATATTAATAATATGCGACTTTAATAAAATTAAAATCACTACATACCTTTATCGTCTATACTCCATCATCCAGCAATCTTCTAAGTTCCCTTCATGAAGTTCATGTTTTATTAACCTTTTTATCTTTTGAAACCCACATTTTTCATAACACCGAATAGCACGTTCGTTACTTACTCTTGGATCCATTGCAATTGCTTCTGCCCCTAACTCATCGGTGATATATGTAATCGCAACTTGCACAAGCTCTGTTCCTATTCCTCTATTCCAATATGTTGGTTCTCCAATAAACTGATCCATGCCCCATATATTTTGGGCTTCTTTATATCCATACAGCTCTTTCCATTCTGAATCTATCGGGTAAATTTGTATATAACCAATCGGTTCTCCAGCATGTTCTACTAAACATCTTTTCTCAGCACTCTTTGGGTCATGAATAAAATGAGTACGAACTTGCTCTGGAGATTGCGGATTATCTCTGCCTTCGTAATACTGTAAAACTTCTGGATTTGTTAACCATTTTGAAATGGTATTCACATCATCTTCTATAACATATCTAATCGATAAACTCCCTTTTTGAAATAACATATTTCACCTCCTTATTCATAACGTTATAATATCCTAGACTCATTGAGTTAACTCCTCTTATTAGATAACGAATTCGATTTAGAGAAAAATATAAATATAAGTATATAAAACCATCTTTCCATCATACCTTCGTATAAGTCTCTCCTCAAAAAATACTACTATTGTTGGATGTTATAGCACCTTTACTTTAGTAATCTATAGATATCAAACTAACGTAGGAGGAATCAAGATGTCTAAAGGTTATGATTCAAAAGAACATCAACAAGAAGAAATACATGCAATCCGGCAAACGATCACCGAAATGGAAATTGCATTTAATACACATGATGCGGATGAATTAGATCGCCACTTCACCTTAAATGCCACCTGGGTCAATGTGCTTGGCAAGCGGCTATCAGGTTGGAAGCAAATCCATAAGGCACACAAAGTTCTTTTACCAGAACCTCTTCGTAATTCATACGCTTGTTATACAATTGAAAGCATTAAATTCATACGTTCCGGTGTAGCTATCGCACATATTAGACAATACCCAACAACCTCTGAAGGAAAAATAATAGAAAATGAACAAGGCAGTTTAGCTGTTTATGTGATGGTTAAAGAAAAAGAAACATGGAAAATTGCTGCTGGGCAAAATACGCTTGTTCAATAGCTCTTCCCATATCCCCTATTTAAACTGGAGGTTTCAACTTATGTCTCAAGTAACTCTGAAAAAAATAACTTCTGACAACTGGCGAGAGGCTCTCACGCTTTCTGTAAATATTGAACAACAAAAGTTTGTTTCTGAAGTTACACCACCTGTTGCTATTGCACTTGCTAAAGCGTATATTAGGCCGGATGATAGAATGATTGAACCTTTTGGAATTTATCATAACGAGAAAATGATTGGTTTCTTTAATCTACATTACGAACTAGATTGTCAAAAGGACTTTTGGCTGTTTCATTTTTTTATCGACAAAGGACATCAAAGAAAAGGATTTGGAGCCGCGGCAATAAAAGCGTTAATTAACCATTTAAAAATCGTTCATCCATCTTGCCATCGCATTCGCTTAACTGTGCATCCTGAAAATGATTCGGGTCAAAAATTCTATTCTAATCAGGGGTTTACCGATGATGAAATTCTCACATACGGTGAACTAACCTATTCCTTGTATCTTTAGAATTTTTTTTAGCATGATAACGAACAAAGAGTGCCATGAAAAGCTCTAAAGACACTCTTTGTTCGCGTGAAGCACTATAGGTTATATCGGACTGTCTTTAAATCTCAAATACCAATATATTGCAACTTCATCATTTTGCTCATGAATGCCTTTATATACAAGAAAATCAAAGCCTCCTATAACAAATCCACAGTTCTCATAAAACTTGCATGCTCTAACGTTATTGCTCTGTGTCTCCAGCATGATTCCTGGCATTTCACAAGCTTGCGCCCAATGCTTTGCCTGCTCAATTAATTTCCTACCAACTCCACGTTGTCTAAACTGCTTATCCACTTTTATATCTTCCACGTAGGCAAAACTGTTCCAGTTCCTTTTTAATATAATCATTCCAATTATTTGGTGATTCATAAACGCCAAATAAATTATCTTATCTAGATTATTAACATATTCACTATAATCTAAATCATTCTCTTGATCCTCTTTATATATATCTTCTGAATAATTTTTCTCATAGCTTGGTATTTCCCGTACTGTGTATTCTATTCGTTGATTCTTCGCTTCTAATGAAAGAACTAACTTAGAATCAACCGTAAAACTATCATCAATTTCAGGAATTTTATTCAAATCCTTGATTTCTAGTTTTCTAATAAAAATATCCATCCTTATCTCCTCTAAGTAAAATATAATATATTCCTCATACTAAATATTTATGGCAATTCCTGCAATGAATAAACTAACTATTATGAGGAAAGGCATATCAATTATAGCTCCTCTTAGATGCATCCTATAATTTTTATACGCCTTCATTCCTTCTGTACTAGGAATAACAACAAATCTCGGGGTAATCTAACAAAATATAAGCCAATCTATAATGAGTAAATCAACCAAGTTAAACATCATTAAAATTCCAAAAGAATGCAAGAAAGTATCTATAAACAATAATTTCTCATATTGATTTAGTAAAAAAGTTGAAATCAACGGTATTCCAAAAAGAATTACATTATATACAATTCCAAAGTATAAAGTAACTTTTATAAAGTCATTCCGCTTTACACGATATGAATGATTCGTATAGAATATAATCGATCTTTATCTCATGTCACTTCTAATTTATCCAGATTTTTAATACGCTAATGAATGAGAGGGATTTGAAAGGGGTGTAAGGTATGAATAAACTAATATTTAAACAATTTGCGATGACAAGAAGTTATTTTATTAAAAACGTAGAATCATTTTCGAAGGAAATAACAAATGTACAGCCAGACGGTTTTAACAATACGATCCAATGGCATATCGGCCATGTATTAACGGTTACTGAACAGTTTATGCTCGGCTTTCCACATAAAACGACGCATCTTCCTGCAAATTATATCGAATTATTTGGAAACGGTACAAAGCCGGCTGATTGGAAGGGAGATGTACCTACCGTAGATAAACTCATTATAGAGTTGAAAGATCAATTAGTTCGTCTCCAACAAATTCCTGCTGAACAGTTAAATGAAACGCTGGAAAAATCATTTATGGGATTGGAAACCTTTGGAGAATTAGCCGGCCTTACATTAATGCATGAAGCAAATCATTTGGGGCAAATTCAAGCGATGAAGCGCATTATTGAACACGCGGGACTAAAGAACTAACAAAATCCAAAAAATAATTTGATGACTTTCAAAAGGAGTTATTCTCACATGAGATAGCTCCTTTTGATTTTGCAAAAACACTTATATGATTCTTTTTGATTTAATGTTCAAAAAAACCAACAAATAAAATTGACATAGGGAAAATGACAAGATTTTATTTCGAAAAAATAAAAATAGTGGTGCTGTAAACTTGCGTGACTAAAACCTTTTCCACTGTGAACTGTATTAGCAGCCATCAACATTTGCGTAGCAATTTGTGCTACCGTTTGAAAATCACTTAATTTTAGCTTGATGGGTCTGAGCAGTCATCCGTATTTCTTGACATATCATTTCAAACTTCATAAAGTGAAACTCTAATCGTTGCTTTTCATCTTCACTGATTATTAGCCCACAATACTTAATTAACTTATATAAATTTATATAGGAATAGGACTGGTGAAATAAATGAGAATTGAACATATAGCAATTTGGGTGAATGATTTAGATACAATGCGCACTTTCTATACACAATACTTTAATGGAGAGGCGAATTCTTTATATCACAATAAAGCTAAACACTTCGAATCTTATTTTATTACTTTTGAATCTGGAGCACGCCTTGAAATTATGCGAAAGAAAGGAATAGAAGATAAACCTAATCCCAATATAACCGGGTATGCTCACTTGGCTTTTTCTGTTGGTAGTGAAGAAAATGTGAATCAACTAACCAAAACATTAAAAGAAGCTGGATATCCGGTATTAAATGGACCACGTTTCACTGGAGATGGCTATTATGAGAGCGTAATTAGTGATCCAGAAGGAAATCAAATCGAAATAACTATCTAGCATAACTTTTCAATATATAAGTTAAAAAATAATATAACAACCAAAAACCGTTCGAAAATTTTGAACGGTTTTATTATCTAATTCTGTCGCATTTAAAAATTTGATTATTACAGAAATGCTAGTTCTATCGTGTTCCTTAATGACAATACTGATCTACTAACTTCTTTAGATATTCTATGTTTTCTGAAGATACTTTTTCTGACAATCTTGCCCCAGCAATAATAGGAGCCCACTTTATAACTTCATCCCTTGATAAACCAGCATTTTTGCAATATATACGTAAATACATTTCAGCCAACTCTACTGAAGCCTGGGCATACAACAAATATGTTCGGTAGACATCGGCACGAATATCTCCCGCGCTAGCATCCACCCAATCAATAATTTTCACATTATCATTACTCAAAATCAAATTAAATGGATGAAAATCCCCATGACATAGCCTAGGTTCAAATACCATTGAATCCAATTTTCTTAACAATTTACCCTTTTGTTTCTCATCTAGATTCTGTACTGATTCAATTTGACGACGTAGCTTTTCTGACATCGGTTCAAGTAAATCCGAATCAACAACAACAGCATGCACCTTTTGTTGTGCATTAACACAAATACTTATGTAATGCTCCGCTCGTTCCATATTATGAATTAAGAGATCACCTACTGTTTTTCCTTTTACATATTCCATTATAATTGCTTGCCTACCCTTTATTTTTGTGACTTCTAATACCTTTGGGACTTGAATCCCACATGAATAAGCGTATTCTTGTTTCTTTTCCTCATATAAAGATTCTGTATTTGGAAAATGCTTTTTAAACACTTTCACAATTTTATTATCATAAAGATATATCTTTGCTGTATTCCCAATAGCTATCGGATTACCTAGGTTCAATTATTTTCTCTCCTTACAATATAGTGAATTTTTATATTTTAACGCGATCTTTTCTAATGCAATATATACAGTTTTTTTCATATTTCATTATTCTCCCTTAATCACTTCTATCAGTGTAATCGAAGAAGAACCAAGATCCATTCCTATTAGATACTAATAATAAATCGAAAAATTCATACTTTAATAACCTTAATTTGGACACTTCTTCTTATTTTGACTTCCATATTCAATCTACGACGTTTTTTCTTCATCCCTCTTACTTCATTACTATATTCATAGACAGTTTTATATTATCCTAAATAATATGTAAAAGGCTAAATCCATACATCGAAGCAACTACAAAAATGATTGTCCATACCGCTAGACTGACTGTCATCCAACTTATGACGTGTGTCTTGTTAGATCCAAATGTTAAAGCTAATACGGCTGCAATATCAGTTCCTACGAGAATGGGAGCAAGTAATGCCAAACCAGGAATACCATATCGTTCCCATATTCGCCTTGATCTAGTTTCTTTTTTAGAAGGTGTTGTTATACCTTTTTTTAACTTTCTTGCCGCTTGCCATTTTGCATACTGCTTAAAGAAGAATCCCAATAATAGAACCAAGATAAGATTCCCTGCAAATGCAGTCACCCCTACTGCAAATGGTTGCAATCCCCATGCAATACCAAGTGGTACAACGATTGATACATCCATCCATGGAGCAAAAGCTAATAGAAATAAAACGACATATTGCCACATTTCACCTGCATTTTGAGCCCACTCTAGCATATTGTTTCATCCCCTTTTTTCTTTAAATTAAATACGATTTAAAATAAGAATAGTAGTTAACCAATAGACCATGTATTGGCCTGCACCTAATACACCAATGCACAGTAATGGAACAAAATTATGTTGAGAAAAGAAGAAGAAGATCCCTGCCGTTACTGGAAGTGCAACGCTATAGTAAATATATACATTTCGGCAAGCCTTATAAGTTACCCACTGCTGCCCTTCATCTATTTCACGAAATTCGGATAGTATAAAGCTAAATAATCTAATCTTATCATCCGAATTCTTTCGATTATAAAACTTTGTGAGAATGAACCAGAAAACAGTAACCGTCACTAGAATCCAAAAACATAATCTAGCTAAAACGACCTGTGTACTCATAAGAGAAAATAGTAAAAATGCAATAATCAAAACAAATATACCGGACCCTATAAGCGGAGATTTTAAAACCTGTTTCATTATAATCATTCCTTTCCCTTTAAATAAAAAACATCTTCTACTGTAAGTTGAAACGCGGCAGCTATTTTTAACGCCATGGTGACAGAGGGAGAATAATCACCTTTTTCAATTAACCCAATTGTCTGCCTCGTCACTCCAATTGCATCAGCCAAGTCTTGCTGAGTCCACCTAAATCTTGCCCGTAATTCTCTAACTCTGTTTTCAAGCATCCTAACTTCACTTCCCTCCTTTTCAAACACTCTCATTGTAAATGATTACCAATAAAATGTAAATAATCATTTGCATTTTGTAATAAATAATTGCTCAAAACCTATAAAACAACACCATCTATAAAATGGTGTTGTTTCGTTTAAAGATCAAGTTAGTCAATTTTATACTTACTTCTTTTCCATAATTGCAAAGTAATTTTTCTCATGATCAGCAAAATTAAACGCTCTACCAGACGGCATATTTACAAGTTCTCCAACTGTAATTTCTTTCTCTACAAACTCTTTATATAATTTATCGATATCTTCAGTGAAAAACAACATGGATGGTGTACTAAGATTTAATTCTGGCTGCATCTTCGCAATTAATTCTTTATTATGTAGAACCATACTCGTTTCTGCTTTCTCTGTTGGCGCGATTTCAATCCATCTAAATCCTTGACCGTTATCTTCATCAGCAACTAAGTGGAAACCTACTTTTTCTGTCCAAAATTGCACAGCCTCATCTTGATTATTTACATATAGCATAATTTGACCAACTTTATGAATCATCATCTTCTCTTCCCTTCTTCAACTTCAACTTCAACTTCAACTTCAACTTCAACTGTATTAAGTATATACGAACTAGCGTTCTTTTTAAAGTTTTTTTATGGTAAACTTTCACTTCAAACATTTTCACACACTGTTTTTATCTCTTTCTTACTATCTTGAGATGAGGGTTATCAATTAAATAATAGCATCCTTAAACATCTTAACCATAATTATATTATGTAAATAGTGTTATTGTATTATATCTTCCTTTTAACATGTGGCTCTTAATTTATTCCCCCTCTTTCTCTTCATATATATTTCTAGCACACTACAAATAAGTGCCAAAAAGAAAATAAATGCTCCTATTAAAAAAGTTTTATTAAAACTACGAATAACCCCGTATTTATATTTCCATTTAATTTGTTCGTAGAGTTTATTTCCTTCCTCTGATTCCATGCTTACATATTTCTTCTCATCAATTGCTTTTATTACGTGTAGTATTTTTTGTTTTTCAAAGTCTGTTTGATCGCCTTTTTGAATCATCGCTTTCACTTGTTGCTTTATTTCTTCTTTTTCGATAGATAATTGATGATTTAAAATCACAACTAATATCGCTACACCTACTATACTTCCTACTGTTCTAGAAATATTAGATATACTTGACGCAATACCTGATTTTTCGATTGGAACACTTAAAACGGCAGTTGTTGTAAATGGAGCAAGCGTACACCCTGCACCAAAACCTACAACCACGAGTCGCCAAATATAATCCCAATTTGAAAAGCCTGATTCCATATGACCAAATAAATACGAAGCGATTATAAATGCGATAATTCCTATAATACCGATAACACTACTTCCATGTTTTGCAGCAATGGGTGTCATAATCGCGGTAACTACCATTGATACTATCGCAAGTGTACTAATAATCATCCCTGATTGAAGCTCGCTCATTCCATCTACTTGAACTAAGTAAAATGCAAAAACAAATAAAAAGTTCATTAAACCCATGCCTACAAAAAATAATGAAAGATTTGAAAACGAAAACTCCTTATATGAGAATAAATATGGGGGTAACATCGGATTTTTACTTTTCTTTTCAATAAAGATAAACAATATAAAGCTTATAAAAGAAATAACAAAGAGAAGACTTATACTTAGCGGACTTAAACTCGATTTATTTACTTGTATCAGAGCGTATACAAGTAAAAACAATGCACATGATGAAGTAACCATACCTGCCCAATCTATTTTAGAACTAGCTGTATAATCATATGATTCTTTAATAAAAAGCAAGACGAAGAGTAAGGATAGAATACCAACTGGAACATTAATAAAAAATACCCAGTTCCAGCTTAGTTTATCTGTTAAAACACCTCCAAGTGATGGACCAATCGCTGCAGCTAATCCGCCAAAAGCCCCTATAATTCCCCCTATCATACCTTGTTTTTCTTTTGGCACAAGTTCAAGTCCAAGCGGCATCGCAACAGGAACAATGATAGCGGCAGATACTCCTTGCAACACACGAAAAATTACCAATGTATAAAAAGATGATGCTATTCCGCACATGAGTGAGCTAATAGAAAATCCTAATAAACCAATAACATACAGCTTCTTGCGGCCAAATTGATCCGCAAGACGAGCTGCTATTAATAAACAAGTAACAAAAGCGACATTATATCCATTTGCAATCCAAGAAATTGTATCAATAGACGTATGAAATGTTTTTGTCATTTCCGGCAATGCAATATTTACAATATTTGAATCTAAAATTGCCATGAAGAATCCTGCAACTAATGCAAATAGCGCAAATAATTTTCTCATGTTTCCATTTCCTCTCTCTTAATTTTTCTTATTTGAAATCCCGTTAATAAATAGAGTTACACATGTCTCTATGTACTCTTCTAATTGAATATCCTCTTCCGTTATACTAACATTCATAATATATAGGAATAATTGTCCATAAAACATGTTCGCTATTAAACGATAGTTACATGTAATAATATGTCCCTTCTCTCCAAGTAGCTGTAAATATGTTTCTAAATGGTCAACTAAATGTGAATTTAATTCATGAAGTAATCGTTTCATTTCACTATTTTGTCTAGATTCTAGTAATGCTGCCCAAATATAATTTAATTTTGGTAAGTTTACCTGAATGTATGTTTCTGCAATCTTTGTAAGGTCTTTATTTAAATCACCTGTAAACTGTTCTTCTAATTCCTCTAATAAAGCAACTGGGGTTGTTCGCAAAATAATACTTTCCCGAAATAAATTTTCCTTGTTTTTAAAATTACGAAAAATTGTCAACTCGCTTACCCCTG
This sequence comes from Bacillus sp. 105MF, assembly GCF_000374885.1. Classification (NCBI taxonomy): domain Bacteria; kingdom Bacillati; phylum Bacillota; class Bacilli; order Caryophanales; family Bacillaceae; genus Bacillus; species Bacillus sp. 105MF. Next base: position 136,079 of record NZ_KB895573.1, read on the forward strand.
CTTTTTCTGCAACTTCACGAATTGTCGTGGCTGTATATCCCTTTTCACCAAATAATACAGTCGCTGCTTCCATAACTTTTTCTCTCGCTGTTGGTTTTCCCATTCTAATTCCTCCATCCAATATATAAGTAAGTGATTACTAACATATTATCATAAACAAAAATGAAAGTAACTAGTTACTTTCATTTTTGTTTATTTACTTCTATGTAGCAAAATAATATAGAACTCTTAATTCATTCACTCTTGAATAGCTACTTTGCAATATCTATTCATTTCACCATTGAAAATAATACTTTTTCAAGCTCCTTTTTTGATAACTTGCTATCAGTGACAAAAATTCGATACTCACTTCTATCATTTTTTGCTGGTACAATTATTCTCATACCAATTATATTTCCAAATTTATATTCTCCCAATGTTACCCTACACCCATCGATTGTATAGTTTGATAATCGATCGAAAGGTTGTTCATCGAAATCATCTGAATTTTGTTCATGTGGTGTCTTTTTCACTTCAAAAATTTCAGACTGTTTGATTTGGACTACATCTTCAAAACTACCACTTTTTGAACTTAATTCACCTTTCACATAAGTCAGCATTATGAACGGTTTCGGCTTCCCAGAAGTAATTTCCGCTCTTGCCTCTTCTTCATATAATCTATAATTTTTTGGTATGTAGGCTGGATATTTTATAGGAAAGTTAACCAATTTTTGCGCTTCATTTATCGTATATTTGAACTTTCCATATATTTTTTCCTCATAAGGTCGTAACTTTTCATTTACTTCATCATATCTTTTTAACTCTTCTTTACTAAGTCGAGCTGTGCTTCGACTTGTTCTTTCCCCATCAACTACAATTGCCTTTTTATTTAATGCTTGTGATTCTTTCCACAGCTTAGAAAATTTTTCAAATTCCTCTTTAGTGAACAATTGACTTGCTATCTCAAATATTTCGTTGAATTCTTTATATTCTTCTTCAACTGCACCAAATTGTTCCTTTGCCTCTTCTGGAGTACCAATAACTTTACTAACCAAAGTAGGTCCTGCAAAAGTACCCGTCGGTATAAGAACAGCAGCAGCTATTAATCCGACTAACAGCCTTTTCTTCATTGATCGTCTCCCCTTCTCATTTTCTTGATAGTATGTATCAAAAGAGCTTTTTACCCTTTTTCGCAGATTACTAGATGGCTCCATTACTTCGGCTTTCCTTTGTAATTCATCCCTCAAATGCTTTTCAAAATCCATTCACTTCGCCCTCCTGTATAGCTGGTACATTCTCCATTTCTATTCGTAAACGCTTCAATGCTGTATGTAATCGAGATTTCACTGTACCAACAGGTTTATTAAGAAGCGTTGCAATTTCATCCAAACTGTATTCATGAAAATAACGCATAATAATCACTTCACGGTGCTTATATGAAAGCTTTTGTACAAGTTCTCCTAACTCATTACGTGTTTCTTTATGTAAAATATCTTCATCTACTATGTAAAACTGATCTTGCGCATACATTTTCTTTTTTTCAAAAATACGAAAGCGTCGCCATGATTTACGCCGCCAATCCTGTACTTGCTTTACAATTAATCCGTGTAACCAAAAACGGAAAGACCGATTCACATCATAATTAACTACAGATTTCCATATTTGAATATACACTTCATTCACAATATCCTCTACATCCTGCTTATCTACTACTAAAAAAGCTACTGTTCTATAAATATCTTTACATGTAAATTCATAAATAACCTGAAAGGCTTGTTGATCTCCAGAGGTCATTCTCTGTAGCCATTCCTTTAGTTCAATTTCATCCAATTCTCGTTCCCCTCTCATGTTTTAAACAATCTTTCACACTATATTCGCTCGTTTCTCACAAAAGGTTCATTTTACATGAAAATTTATGTATTACAATAAAGAAGGGACAACTCATGTAAGTTGTCCCTTCTTTATACACCGTTAAAATATCAATCTAACAAAGCGATTTATCGCCCAACCTCCAACTAAACCAACGCGCATGGCCATCCGTTTCTCCAACAGTTTCATTGCATTCTTTCCCATTCATAAAATAATCAAGATGAAGATCTCTATCCCACATATTGTTATAAAGATGGAAAACATCCCGTTTCGCACCAATTTCTTTAACTTTTTCTACTAATTTATGTTTTACACTCTCTGGTATTTGATTCGCTACATGTGTATGGAAAACACAAATCACCGAATCCTCTGGAATTTGTTCTGCAATGTCTGAAAGAAGAGCTACTCCATCCCCTTCTATTAATTTTACAGATTGTTCTTTTAAACAAGCTGCTGCGTGATCAAACATTTCAAGTCGTTCTTTATGCTCAGGCCAAATAAGTGAGCGTAACCATAAATAATCTTCCTCATTATTTAAATCATTTATATGTAAATCAAGTCCGATTCTTTCTACGACAGGTGGACTTTGTTGTAAGAAAAATGGCTGATTCTCCCCTTTTATTTCTGATTTCAAATGAACTTTAGAGTCTTTATTTCCAAACACCTCTCCTGTTCCATAAGAATATCTATATTGATCCCAGAACAGCTGCAGGCCCGCACTTGTCCCAATTTCAATTAGCGCTAAAGGCTTATTCACTTTATTAAACATATAACAAAAACTCGGATATAAATATGTACATCGTCTTACTTCGTTCGTCTGCACTAGCTTTGTTTTTAAAATATTGATTATCTCTTCCCTATGAATCTGACAAAAATCTTTAAAATGTTGAAAAGAATGTTCTAGATTTTTTTCTGGAGCCGAAACAAGGCTACCATAGTATTGTTTTAATACATGATTATTCCCTTTCAGTAATAAATAGTGAACGGCACCAAGTAATAAGTTAGGAGTTGGCTGACCAAGTTGTGCGTGTGACGCTAATGCAAGGATTTCCTCATCTTCTGAAATTTCCAATGATAAATGTTCGTATAAATCGCTCGATCCTTTACATTCTTTTATAGAAAAATTTCTAAATAAGTTGAAGATTTGTCCTTGTGTAAGCAAATCGATTCCTCCAATCACATAATTTAATATTCAGAATAATTTTAACATAAATACAATTATTAGGACATTTGTACTTATTTTGCTAAAAAGATTTATCCTTCAAGGTAAAAGGAGGTAGCAAGTTGAATAGAAATATAACCTATACTTTCCTCATATTAATCACATTTCTTATTAGCTGTTCAAAAGAGCAATCTTTTTATATGTACTTCCATGAAAAGATGCAAAAAATGCATTTTGGACAAAAGAACAATTCCTACACTCTCATTCATACAGAAATGAATGTTTCACAAGAAAATGATGCCGTAGCAATATTTACAGAACAAAATCAGCAAGGAGAACAAATATTCATTGCTTATTTTGAAAAGGAAAGTGACAAGTGGAATTGGATAAGAACTACAGGAACTGAATGGAATAGCCCTGTAAGATGGACTTCCATGCATCAAATCCCTTACATTTATGCTGGAACAATTCGTGATAACGCTATTACTAAAGTTTATGTCGGGAACAAAAATGCAAAAATCATTACTGTTGAAGGAACAAAAAGGTTTTGGTATGTCGTTAGTAATACAGAATGGGCTGAGGTTAAAATTAAAAAAAGTGATGGTACACAAGAAGTAGTTGGACAAATTGATGAAGAGATTCTAAAAGATTGGCATAATAAAAACGTCCGATAAAAATACCGGACGTTTTTCATTTCAACATTAAAAATTATACTTATCAATATTATCCTTCGTAAATACAACTCTTTCTGGTAATACAATGATTCCATTTCCATCTGCTTCGTAGTCATAACCTTGAATAGAATTCGGTTCCACCTTTACTTTACCTATATTCGGAACTTCAAAGCTATCGCCAACTTTTAATTTCTTTCCTTTTACCACAATTTCATTTGCAACATAAGTTGCAAGTGCGCCTTGTTGTTTTACATCCCATAGCCCAAATTGCTGAACAGTTCCACGTTTTACATAATCACGCATTACATTTGGAGTTGAAAATCCCGTCACAACTACCTTTTTATCCATTTTTAAGTTTTCAGCAGCTTGTGCCATTGCTGGAAGTGCTGTTGCATCAGGACAAATGACCGCATTAATATCTGGATACGTTTTTAAAATGCTTTCTCCAACCGATAATGATTTTTGTGCGTTATTTTCTCCGTACTGCGTCGTTACAATTTCCCAATTCGGGTACTTTTCTTTTATCATCTCTTTTGCTTTTGTTACCCATTGATTTTGATCTGTTACAGTTGGACTTGAATAAAAGAAAGCTATTTTTCCTTTATCTCCAATTTGTGATGAAGTCATTTGAATTAATAGATTTGCCAATTGCTCCGGCGTTCCTTGGCTTATATAAAATGAACGATCTTTCGGATTCACATCAGAATCCCATGTTAAAACTGTCATTCCCTTTTTCTTTGCTCTCTGTAATGATTGCGACAGACCATCAACCGATGTAGATGAAACCATTAACGCATCATAGTTTTGATTAATAAAATTATTTATATATTTCACTTGCCCTGATACACTAGCCTCTGACGGCCCATCATATTTCACTTGTACCCCTAATTTATCTCCCATTTCTTTTGCCCCTTCACCACCTGATGTAAAGAAGCCAACCCCTGTCAATTTCGGAATGAATGCAAATTTCACATCATCTACTTTTTTCTTGTCTGCTGTTTTGCTAGAACATGCGATTAAACCGATGATACAAACACATGTAATGATAAAAATCCCCAGTTTTCTTTTCATGACATTTCCCCCTTATGCAATTTCCTTCTTTTCCACATAGTAAGTTGCTGTAATTTGAAATGCCTAATAATAACAGAGAGGATAAGTATAATACCAATAACTACATTTGACTGTTCGTTCGTTAAACCTGTCATTTGTAAACCGTACTGCATCATTCCAATAAATATACTTGCTAGTACTGTTCCAAGAATACTTCCTTTTCCCCCAGTGATGAGTGTCCCACCTAATACAACTGCCGTAATAACCGGCAGAATTGTCTCGCTTCCAATATCAGCTCGAGCTGAGCCAAAATATGCTGTTAAAAAAGCTCCTCCTAATCCACCTCCTAACCCAGAAAGAATATAGGCAAGAATAACTACTTTTTTTGTTTTGATACCAGAATATTGTGCTGCCTTTTCATTCGCACCTGTCAACAAGACATAACGTCCGTACCTTGTTCGATGAAGTAAGAGTGTAAACAAAACAGTCAAAACGAAAAGTAACCATACTAAATTAGGAATTCCTATAAAACTTCCATTTGCAAGTTGCACGTAAGAATCCGATAAACCACTTATCCCTTCATATCCACTGGCATTTGAGCCACCCGAGATAACAAGTGCAATTCCTGAATATAAAAACATCGTTCCAAGTGTAACAACAAGAGGTTCTACCTCTGTCGTTTTAATAATCACCCCGTTGATACAACCCGCTAGACAACTGATAAGCAAGGCAATAATTACAGCTAAAATAACCGGAATTCCATTCATCCAGAGTACACCAATAAGAATTGAAGTAAGCCCCATAATCGATCCTACAGATACATCGATTCCACCTGTTATAATTACAAAAGTCATTGGAATTGCGGCAATCGTAATAAAAACGAAGTCATTCATACTGAAAAGTAAATTACTAATATTTAAAAAATCACTGTTTAACAAACCAAAGAGAATGAACTCTATAATAAGTAATACAATAAGAACTCCTTCCCATCTTAAAAATCCATGTGCATACTTCATAGATTCATCCTTCTTTCTTCCAACTGTCTTATTCCCCTCCATTTTTTTAAGATGCTGTCTAATATAATAATAAGTAACAGTAAGAATCCTGATATAGCACTATTCCAAAAAGCAGGTATTTTTAAAAAGACTAGTGAACTACTTATAACTTCTAAAAAAATCGCTCCCAGTGCTGCTCCAAATATAGAACCTGTTCCACCTTTTAGATGAATTCCGCCGAGAACAGCGGCAGCAATTACTTGTAACTCAATTCCTGTACCAGTTTGATTTGGCACAAAGCCGATATTCATAACAAATATGCATCCTGCAACCCCTGCGCTCATCCCAGAAATAATAAATGCATATATTTTCACCTTGTCTACCGGTATTCCAATGAGGCGTGCTCCGTCTTCGTTATCTCCGGCAGCATAAAAATATCTTCCAAAAGGTGCTTTCGTTAAAAAGATATATAATAATAGTAAAATAGCCAAAATGATCCATACTGTAACTGGAAGCCCTAGTATCATGACAGAAGACATCTGTTTATAAGACTTAGGAATATCTTCAATCCATTTGCCACCTGTATAGATCAACATCGCTCCTCTAATAATCCCTAACATTCCTAATGTCATAATAATTGCCGGTACACGAAACTTCGTAACCCCAACGCCATTTATCATTCCAATCACAGCTCCAAGCAAGATTGCAACAATGATTGAAATTAAGATGCTATTACCATTTGTCAAAAACATCCCACAAATTGCTGCGCTTAATCCCATAATAGAACCGACTGAAACATCAATATTTTTAGTAAATAATACGAATGATTGACCAATAGCTAGTATGACTAAAATAAGACTTGATTTCATAATTAAAGAAAGCGAACTAAACTGAACAAAACTAGGATTAATAATTCCTACGAGGGCTATGTAAATAAGTAATAAAATAATAATGGATGTTTCATGCATTTTAACTATATTTGAAAAACGTTTCATTCCGTTACACCTTCCCTTCCCACATATGCAAGGCGTGTAACTTCATCTATACAAACTTCTCCTTTCTCTAAATGAGAAACAAGTTTTCCATTCCTCATCACATATACCCGGTTTGCTAATTGAACAATTTCTTCTACATCTGAGGAGATTAATAAAATCGCAAGCCCTGATTGTTTTAAACTTTGAATTGCCTCATATACTTCTAATCTTGCTTTTGCATCAATCCCGCGCGTTGGTTCATCAAGAATAATTACTTTAGGTTCACAAGCAAGATATTTTGCTAATACAACTTTTTGTTGGTTTCCACCTGATAAAGATGTCATTTTTTCATCTACATTGGAAACAACTATCCGAAACTTATTCATATACAACTCTGCTAAAGCGCTTTCTTTTTTACACTTTAAAAAGAATGGGCTCATTCGGTGTAAAGAAGCTGCCGTTATATTTTCTTTAACAGACCGAATTGAAAAAATACCATTCCCTGCCCTATCCTCTGGAACATATACCATCCCTTTATCTAATCGTTTGCTCGTAGAACACTTTGCAATTGACTCCCCTTCTAATAAAATATCCCCTGACCGTATGGGCCTTATCCCATATAACACTTCTGCTAATTCCGTTCTACCCGATCCAACAACACCAGCAATCCCTACAATCTCTCCAGCATGTACATTTAGTGATATATTCTGAAATACATAACTCGACAGATTTGTTACCTCTAATACTTGTTGAGAAAGTTTCATCGTTTCTTGAGGTGCCACTTTTTTCTCCTCTTGTTTATAATCTTTTGGCAATAATCCCTCCATTAGCATGTCATATGTATAATCTGATACATCCCCTTGACTCACTATCATTCCATCACGCAAAATAGCTACTTTATTCGCAATCTCAAAGATTTCCGGAAAACGATGCGTAATATAAATCATTCCGATTCCCTTTTCTTTTAAGTCTTTTATCAGCACAAAAAGACTCTTTATTTCATGAGTTGTTAATGTCGATGTTGGCTCATCTAAAATAAGAATCTCTACTTCTCTTATTAATCCTCTTAATATTTCTACTAATTGTTGCTGTGCAATTGATAATGAACTTCCAATTGCACTCAGTTCTATGTTCCACCCTAAACTTTTTATGAAATCTTTTATCTTTGTACGAAGTTCCTTCTTCTTTGCTTTTATTCCGATACATATATTTTCTTCAATTGTCATATGAGAAAAAATTAACGGTTCTTGTGGAATTAAATAAATACCATTTAAATGTGCTTCCGCTGGATTAGAAAAACTTTGCACTACTCCCTTTACATACATCTCCCCAGCATCATAAGAGTATAAACCTGTTAATATTTTCATCAATGTTGATTTCCCAGCACCGTTTCCGCCAACTAAAGCATATACATCGCCATAGTCTAATTCTAAATTCACTTCTTTTAGTACCCTTTGTTCTGAGAATGATTTACTCATTTGCCTCACTTTTAATAAGGGGGCATTCTCCACATCTTGTCACCTGCCTTTATACAGAACAATTTTTGAGAAAATGATTTTTTGTTCTACTTGTTTTGTAGCATTGTATATCCCTTTTTTCATATCTAGAACAAATTTTTCTTGAACACAATTACTACTTCTATCGGTATAAACAAAAAAATAAGCACATATGTTTAAGCATCGGTCAATTGTTGAAAGGGATGAAGAGGATGTCACAGTTGAACTTTGAAGAAAATTTGTTAACAAAAGTAGCCTGGTATTACTATAAAGATCATTTAACGCAGCAGGAAATCGCTTCTTTGCTTCACATTTCACGAAATAAGGTCGTTCGGTTATTAGATAAAGCTCGAGCTGAAGGTGTCGTTACATTTCATGTAAAAGGTACGGGTTTACATTGCTTAAGCATTGAACGTGAACTAATTAAAAGATTTCATTTAAAAGACTCTTTTATTATCCCTACGCTAATGGAAAATTCCCCTTCTTCTTTAGGGAAAGCTGCAGCGCAATATGTAGAAACACATTTACAACAAGGAGATTTACTCGGCATTGGTTGGGGGGAAACGATATCAAAAATGTTAGAAAACATCCATTTTGAAGCATCTATACAACTTTCAATCGTTACTCTTACAGGTGGTGTAAATCATTACCTTCCTAGAAAACAAAACTATCTCAATCACATGCAAGGCGAACTTCATATCATTCCTACGCCATTTTTAGCATCCACAACCGAAATGGCACAAAGTATCCTTTCCGAACCAGCTGTTAAAGATATGCTACATGTCGCTTCACTTGCTAATACAGCAATAGTTGGTATTGGTGGTTTATCTCATGATGCAACCATTGTAAAAGAAGAAAAATTAACGCTTCGTGAAATGACCTATATACGAAGTCAAAATGGTGCCGGAGATATTCTAGGACAATTTTATAATACGCATGGAGAATTACTAGAACTTCCCCATCACGACCGCCTAATTGGTACACCTCTTTCAGCTCTTCAAAAGATGAAACACGTAGTCGGTGTAGCTGGCGGTGAAGAAAAAATAGATGCAATTTATGGAGCCTTAAAAGGTAGATTCATTCATACATTAATTACCGATGAGGACACAGCACTCTCCCTATTAAGAAAGGAAGGTGAATCATAATGTCTTCTCTATTAGCTTATGACGCGGGTACTGGTAGTATCAGGGCCGTCCTTTTCGATTTACAAGGAAATCAGCTTGCTGTGAGTCAAAAAGAGTGGGTTCATAAACCCGACTCTCGTTATCCTGGTTCTATGAATTTTGATGTGATAGAGAATTGGAAACTCGTTCAAGAATGCACAAAAGATGTACTTCAAAAAAGCAACATATCCCCTTCTTCTATTAAAGGGATTAGTGCAACAAGTATGCGCGAAGGATTTGTTTTATATGATAAAAGTGGGCAAGAAATATGGGCATGTGCGAACGTTGATGGCCGTGCTTCTTCTGAAGTAAGTCAATTAAAACAGATCCGCTCCCATCTTGAAGAAGATTTATATATGAAATCAGGGCAAACTTTTGCACTTGGCGCTCTGCCTAGGCTACTTTGGATTCAAAAACATCAACCTGATATATATGATAAAATCCATTCCTTTACAATGTTAAACGATTGGATTTTATATAAATTGTGCGGGGTATTACAAATAGACCCTTCCAATGGATGTACATCTGGTATTTTTGATTTAGAAAATAGAACTTGGGATAATTCAATCGCTGAGCAATGTCGTCTAAACTTATCATTTTCTCCAAATGTAAATGAAGCGGGGACAGTTATTGGTAATGTCACAAAACAAAGTGCAGAACTGACAGGTTTACATGTAGGAACACCGATAGTTGCTGGGGGCGGAGATGCCCAGATGGCTTCACTCGGTTCGGGAGTCGTACATCCTGAACAAACATTTATTTGCGGAGGGAGCTTTTGGCAACAAGAAGTAAATATAACAAGTCCAAAAACAGATTCAAATGCTCGTATTCGCGTCAATTGCCACGCTATCCCTACACTTTGGCAATATGAAACAATCGCTTTTTTCCCGGGGCTTGTGATGAGATGGTTTCGAGATGTTTTTTGCCAAGAAGAACAAGAACTTGCTACTGAACTAGGTGTAGATGCTTATGAATTATTAGAGGAACAAGCAAAACATGTGCCAGTCGGATCATATGGCATTATTCCTATATTCTCAAATGTAATGAACTACATTTCATGGCGCCATGCCGCACCTTCTTTCATTAATTTAAGCTTAGATGCTAATAAATGCGGAAAGAAAGAACTGTTCCGTGCACTCGAAGAAAATGCTGCATTTATAACACTTGGAAATTTAAAATTAATAGAATCATTAACAGGAAAGTTCCCTTCTGAAGTGATATTTGCTGGGGGTGCTGCCAAAGGCAAGCTCTGGCCCCAAATTGTTGCGGATGTTCTCGGAGTTCCTGTCAAGGTACCAGTTGTGAAAGAAGCTGCTGCTTTAGGAACAGCAATCGCAGCTGGAGTTGGTGCAGGAATATATGACTCTATGGAAACAACTTCTCGGGAGTTTGTAAAGTGGGAAAGCACATATGAACCGAATACTGAACATCACAAACTCTATCAACAATTCTATCAAACATGGAAATCAGTTTATGAAAAACAACTCACGCTAGCAGATGAAGGATTTACATCACATATGTGGATTGCACCAGGTGCACTGTAACACATTACATAAAGGAGTGAACAATATGCTCAAAGTAAATGAAGAGGATTTCTCCTATCGCTTTGGTAACAACGGCCCAAAATATTTAATAAAGGGTCCTAACATTGACCTTGGGGTTGTAGTGATTCAACCTGGGCAGGAATTTCAAAATCATTATCACACCATATGTGAAGAAATTTTTTATGCCTTAGAAGGCGAAATTGATTTCTATATTGATAATGAAAGAGTTCCTGTAAAACAAGGTGACGTCTTGCAAGTTCGCCCTCATGAATCTCACTATCTTATTAACCACTCAGATCAAATCTTTAAGGCTGTTTTTATTAAGTCACCACATTTACAAGAAAAAGATACTGTGCAAACAGAAAATCCAAAATTAACGAAGGAGTGATTCACAATGACTTGGGGATTTCAAAATCGATTAAATACGATTCTGCCTGATGGAAAAGCAGTTATGTTAGCAATTGATCACGGTTACTTTTTAGGTCCAATTCATGGATTAGAACAACCATTAGAAACAGTAAAAAACTTACTTCCCTATACAGATTCTCTCTTTTTAACAAGGGGTGTACTCAATTCCTGCATTCCTAAAGACTGCAAAACACCAATGGTTTTACGTGTTTCAGGCGGTCCAACTGTCGTTGGTAAAGATTTAGCAAACGAGACCATTGTGACACCAATTAAAGAAGCACTGCGGCAAAATGTAGTCGGAGTTGGTGTATCTGTTTTTGTCGGTTCAGAATATGAAACACAAACTGTTTCAAATCTAGCAAACGTAGTTTCCGAGGCTCATGATTACGGTTTACCTGTTCTCGGTATTACGGCCGTTGCAAAAGAACTACAAAAACGAGAAGCACGCTTTTTAGCACTTGCATCGCGTGTATGTGTGGAGATGGGTGCTGATATTATTAAAACGTATTACTGCGAAGGATTTGAAAAAATTACGAGCACATGCCCTGCCCCAGTCGTCATTGCAGGTGGCCCAAAATTAGATTCGATCGAAGACGCTTTAACAATTACATACCAAGCATTGCAAGAGGGTGCGATTGGAGTTGATATGGGACGAAATATTTGGCAGTCAGAACATCCAGCTGCAATGATTCAAGCGATTCATGGCATCGTCAAAAATGGCTTGAATGTGAAAGAAGGGCTAGAGTTGTATGATGAAGTAAAAAATTAAATTAGTTGATTAAATAATGTATTTTTACTAAAAAAAGAACCCTCTTTATTAAAAGGGTTCTTTTTTAATGATAAAATCTAAGTATCACTTCTGAAAAATATGTTTTATTTTTTCACCTGGAACATTACTACCCCCTCTTCCTTTCACATCTTCAATCATCATTGTAACAATCATATCCGGCGCATTTGCATCGAAAGCTGCAAACCATCCGAGTTCTTTTCCATCTGCTTCTTTTGATTCTTTTAGTTCTGCCGTACCTGTTTTACCAGCAAGAGTCATATCATCAATCCTAGCAATTTTTCCGGCACCATCGGAATCATTAATTACTTTTATTAACGCACTTTTTAATATTCTTTGACTTTCTTTAGAAATCACATTCTCTTTCCAATTCTTCACTTTTTTTTGTATCAGATGTGGAGATGGAATATTCCCTTCATTTACAATCGGTGCATATGTTAAAGCTAAATGAAGAGGTGTCATTAATACTTGTCCTTGACCGTATCCTGTATCTGCCAGTTGAATATCGTTTTTCATCCCATCTTTTGCAATGATTGACATAGGAAATTCGTATTCAATCGGCAATTTTTCATGAAATCCGAACTTCTTAAGCATGCTTTCATACTGATCTTTTCCTATTTTTAAAGCTTGTTGTGCAAAATAAATATTGTCAGAGTACTTCATTGCCTTATCGAAATCAATCGGACTAGCATCTTTCACACGTGTTACATAATAATTTCCCCATGATGAATCTTTTGTCCACTTTAATCCTTCAATTTTAAACTCTTCCGTTGGATTTATAACGTTTGCTTCCAAACCAATTGCCCCTGTAATTGTTTTAAATACAGATCCTGGTACAACTGCCTGTGTGAAACGGTTTATCATTGGATTTTTCAAATCATTATTCCATACTTCACGTTGCGCTTTTGATGCCCCTCTAACTATTATATTTGGATTATAAGCTGGACTACTTACAAGGGCAATTGTTTCACCCGTTTTTGGATTAATCGCTGCACTAGATCCTGCTTCATTTTTCATTTCATTATAGATTTTTTCTTGAATTGAGGCATCGATTGTTAATGTAACATTCTCTCCATCTCTTGCTTCTGTTTTTGCTAAGTTTTTAATCTCTTTTCCGTTCTCATCTTCCATAAATACGCGTCCACCCTTTTCACCGCGCAATTTATTTTCTAAGACTTTTTCTAATCCTGTCTTACCTACTAAATCATCCGTTTGATATCCTTTTTTCTGAAGCAATTTTAACTCTTCTGCATTTACTTCTCCTATATATCCCGTTAAGTGTGCTGCCGCTTCTCCTAATGGATATGTACGGACTTTTACTGGACGAGACGAAACACCTTCCAACGAAATATAATCACTTTGTGTTCGTCCTTCTGGTAAAATACCAATTGGTACATAGGAATCTGGTTTAATCCATTTCGCTGTAAGCTTCTGATCGACTTCTTCGATAGACATATTAAGTAATTGCGCTATTATTTCTTTCGTTTGTGTTGCAGTATCTCCTAATTTTTCTGGAATAATTCCAACCTCAGTTGCCTTTCCATTCACTACAAGCCCTTTTCCATTTCGATCATATATTTCACCGCGTTTTCCTTGCTCTGTCTGCAGACGGACTTTATAATTTTTTTTCATCCCTGGAAAGATAAAGTCTGGGGTCCAATTTATTTTCCAAGACTTCTTATCTCCATCTTTTTCTTGCACAAGTGTTGCTTCATGTGAAAAAGAAATTTCTCCTCCTGCTGTATCCATACTTACGGTAAAAAGAATGACCTTACTTTCCTTTTTATCTTTACTTACTTTCTCTCTTTTAATTTTTAAATTCTCAACTCCAATACCTTCGTAAATTTTTTCATTTTTCTCTGTAAATTCTTTTTTTGAAATGGATTCTTTTGCGTGTTTTGACAGTTGATCATACATATCTGCAAATTTTTTGTCATTCCATAATTTTACATATGCTTCAAATGCTTGTTCTGAAGTTTCGCCTTTATTGCATCCTACCAATATAAATGTGAAACAAAAGAAAAGTAGTATCCATATTTTTTTCAATTCAAACTTCTCCTTTAAATAAATCAAAATAGCTTAAATAATTCTTATAATCCTTTTTACATGAGTAACTTGCTATAAATAGTGTACATCCGCTCGTTTTCTACTGATTAATATGAACCTGAGATTTAATAATGTTCTATATCTTGGTAACAAAGTTATTATTAAAAACCTGTGGAATAGCAACTATACTAGCTGCTATTCCACAAATTCACCTTAATTCTTTTATTCAAAAAGCTTCTTAATATAAAGTACAACCTTAATAAGCCCGCTCTAACCAGGCTTTTACGGACAATTGAGTCCCACCTAAACTTGTTTGCTTTCGCCGAAATTTGAGGTGAGAGTCTTACTGCCCGCGAATAACTGGATAAACAATATAACTTGGATCCTAGTAATCATTACCTTCCCTACAGAGAACGAAATTTCACTATTACTGATTAGGATTCACTATATTAGTAGCTTCACCATTCATACGTTGCTTTTTCAAGTCAAAGTATATATCTAATATATCCTTTCCAATTAATGAATTAATACCGCCTTTATCATTGTGAACCCAAGGGACTACTATAGAAAATGCTATTTCTGGATTATCATATGGAGCATATCCAACTAATGTTAAATTGTAACACTCAATACGTTCTCCCTTCTCATTCCTTCCAATTTTACTATCTCCTCCATATACTGTTTGAGCTGTTCCTGTTTTCCCAGCTGGTTTATATGGAGCCTTTTGGAAATATTTCACACCAGTTCCATCGCCTTCTTGAAATACCCATCTAAACCCTTCTTTTACTCGATCAATATATTCCGATTTCACATCCACTCGATTTAACACAACAGGTTCTATAGATTGTACAACTTTTCCAATTTCTTCTTTTTTTGTTGTTTGTTCTCGAATCTCTTGGACAATTTGAGGTTGCATTCGGTATCCATCATTTGCAATAGTTGAAATATATTGTGCCAATTGTAGTGGTGTATACGTATCATACTGTCCAATAGAAAAATCTAATAAAAATCCAGGTTGGCTATCTTTTTGTCTTGTTTGTCCAGTTATTTCATTCGGTAAATTAATTCCTGTTGGAACCCCTAAACCAAATTGTTTAAAATAATAACGCATTGTATCAAATGCTGCTTGTTTAATATCCAATGAACTATTTGGTACATAATTCACTCCAGCTATTTGTAACGCTGTATGAAACATGTATACATTAGATGATACTTGTAAAGCTCTTAAATCATTAATATTCCCAAATCCAGATACATTCCATGATTTTTTAACTCTCGTACCTTTAAACTTCATAGGTGCATCATAAAATTGGGTCCCTGGTTGTATAGCTCCTGTTTGGTATCCAGTTAATAAAGTAGCACCTTTTACAGCTGATCCTAACTCATAAGAAGTTACCATGTTACCTAATGCAAAATCTTCTACTTCTACTTTCCCATCTTTTTCTACAAATCTCTTACCAGCCATAGATAAAAGTTGTCCCGTTTTTGGATCCATCATGACAACAAAAGCACGATCCATTAATGGTTCAGAACTCTTAAAAGCTTTTAAATTTTTTTCTATACTTTCTTCTACTTTCTTTTGTAACTCCATATCAATTGTTAAAGTTAAATTGTTACCACTTTTTCCTTTAGAGACTGTTTCCGTTTGAACAACATTTCCTGCTTTATCAATATTATTTTTAACTTCTTCTTTTGTTCCATGTAATACATCTTCATATCGCTGTTCAATATAACTTTTCCCCACGCGATCGTTCCGATTATATCCGCGGACCAAATAAGAATCTAAGTGTTCTTTTGGCAACCCTTCTTCAGCACTTGTTATATTACCTAATACCGAACGGAATAAATCACCATTTACATAGTTTCGTTCCCAATCAACTGTCGCATCTATCCCTGGAAATTTCGCTAAATTTTCACTTATCCTCGTATACTCTTGCTCTGTCACGTCTTTTTTTATAACTTGTGGTGTCATTTGATAACCAGAACTCATTTTACTTTTAATAACTAATACTTGTAAGTCTTGTGGCGTGAGCTCTCCTAATTCTTCTTCTGTAATGCGTTTTCGTCTTAACTCTTCGATTCTTTTGTCTAACTCTTTCCCTTCTATACCCTTTTCTCTAAATTTTTCCTCTTCTTGCTTCGTGATCTTTGCTTTAGCACGCTTTTTATTTAATTGCATCCAAAAATCTTTTTTATCTACTTCCGTTAATTTATTTATTTCTTCTTCTGATATTTCAAGTATATTTGCAATATCTTTTGCAGTTTTTAAAATGTCTTCAGAGCTTACACCCTTCAATCTTGTATACGTAATCGTACGAAGTGCTCTATTATCAACAACCTGTTTCCCTTCTCGATCATAAATTTTCCCACGGGGAACTGGTATACTCGTTGTTGCATTTTCATTTTTTTCTACTTGATTTTTATAGGTCTCTCCATCAACAATTTGTACTTTTCCTAGCTGAAAAATAATAGCCGAAAATAGTATAAATACGCAGAAAAATAGGATGTTTAATCGGATAGATATCGATGTCTTCTGCTTCTTTCCTGTTTGCTTTTTCATATATCCTCCATTTTTTAATGAGTTTCATTCAGATTACAGTTTCATATACAAATTCACGCATATGTGTTATTCGATCTTTATACAAAGAAAACTAAAAGGTAGCGGTTCATTCAATTAATGAATTGAATAGATGAAAATGGAATCGTTCCTCTATTTACATAAAGTGAAACTTCCATCAGTGGGCGTTTTCTTCATCCCTCACTGATGGTTAGCCCTCACTAACCGGGCTTTTACGGGCAGTTATCCCCAACCTCTCTTCCTCGTTTCTCTCTGACCCTTAAGGTGGGGACTTACTACCCGTTAATGCGGGATAAAGAATAAGAGAAACTGCATTCAATCATAAGCAGTTCTCCTTATTTTTTATTAATATATCTAAAACAAAAATTAGGCTATTCCTCTATATTACGTGGCCGTCACACCCTATTAATTTTCATTATTTTTTAACAAGTTCAACGTATGAGTAAATAAACGACTATCTCCGGGATCTCCATGTCCTGGTACAATAATATTTATATCGCTATATTTCTTTTCTACTTTTTTAATTGCCTTTGACCAATTAGATACATATGAACCTGGAGTTTGTACAATCTCTTGCGTATCTAGTGATTTTATTAAACATCCTCCAAATAGGATTTTATACTTTGGTAACCATACTGTTATGTTATCTTGTGTATGTCCTTTTCCTGGATAAAATGTTTCCACGTTTATATCACCAAATCGCATATTATCGCGTTTCTTCAAGTCTCCAAGAGGCTTATCAAAACCTTGTTTCTCTGCTAAATCAGCAGTTAAAGCCGTACTGTGTACCTTGACGCCTTTTTTAGTCAGCGTTTTAATTCCTCCTATACGATCGTCATGAGCATGAGTCACAATTGCTTCTGTGACCTCTTTTGTAGGAAATTGCTTTTTTAGTATTTGAAGCAGTTGATCTGTAAGATCATCATTCCAAGGTGTATCAATTAGTACTAGTCCTTTAGACGTTTCAAGAATTAAACCATTTGCAGGAATACGTGTTCCATTTACCACTCCAATGCTTGTATGCATCCAGACCTTTGGATACAATTGTGAAATGGATACATCTTTCTCTTGATCTTTATTTTTTATTTGCTCTACTTTTTCGGCAGCTTGTACTGGAAATATTGAACTGGCAAATTGGCTAATCCCTAATATACTTGCGCATAGACCTACTTTTAATATCAGTTTCTTTTTCATTTTCATTGCTCCTTTCCTAGCAGCTTACTTCTCTAAAAGCGCTACTACACTTAATAGACAATCCAAATGATAAAGTTGTTCCCACATTTACAAAAAAAATAATAAATTTTAATATAGAATAGAATCTGGGTAAGGGAGGATTTTATGTTACATAAAAAATCAAAGAGGTGGATAATTTTAGCAGTTTTATTCATTTTAGGAGTTATTTTGATGTTTTTATTCAAAACGAGTTTTATTTCGTTTACTATCAAAACTTCTGCAGCTGAAAGAGGAAAAATTATTGACCAAAATGGAGTCATACTAGCCACAAATAAAAAAGTAAAATCTTTGTATTATGTCTATAATATTGATTGTCCAGCCGATCAAGAAGTAGCGAAGATATCAAGTTTTCTAAATCAGTTTTCATCCAAGTTTAACCATAAGATTTCAGTAGATGATATAAATTCACAATTACAAAAATCTTATAAACATCATGATAAAAATGAAATACGATTACATGCAAACTTAAATGATAAAGAATTCGCATTTATAAACGAAAACAACTTCAAAAATATAAAAGTAAAAAATGAGTGGATACGTGTTTATCCACATCATGAAATTGCTTCACAAGTAATTGGGTATGTTGACTATGAAAAAAATAACTCGGATTCTAATTATGTTCCTGTTGGTAAAAACGGCATTGAACTTCAATATGAAAACGATTTAAAAGGGAAACCAGGAAAAACTCTCACTTTTAAAATAAAAAATAAAAAGTTCTTATGGAACATACAAAGTCCTCAAAGAGGAAAAGATATTCAGCTAGCACTAGACTATAAACTTCAGCAAAAAACTGAAAAAGCACTAAGATCCCAAATTCAGAAAACCCCTGATGCTACTGCTGGTTATGCTGTGGTGATAGATGTTAAAACAGGAGAAATATTAACTATGGCTAACTCGCCAGTTTTTGATCCAAATATATTCAATACACCTTTATCATCGTCTGAAAAAGAAAACATCCAATTACTTGCTCAAAATAAAACAATCCAAAAATTAAAGTATGGTGATTCCTATGTAAATATGGCATCAACTATAAAGCCGCTTACTATATTAATTGGGTTAAACGAAAAACTTTTTCAGCCTGAAGATACGTATTTAGATAAAGGTCGCTTTCAGTATAATAATCAAAATAACATCACCAATGCTGCTGGAACTCCAACTGGTGAAATTACACCGAGTCAAGCTATCATTAACTCATCAAATACATTTATGACAGCAAAAGTAGCAATTCCATTATTCAATCAAAATAATGGAAATTTAGAAAAAGTGGCAACCGTGTGGACGAGTTATTTAAAACAATTCGGTCTTCGCTCAAAAACTGGGATTGATTTGCCCTTTGAAGAAGAAGGACAATATAAGTTACATGCATCTAGTAATTTCGAAAGTGGGATTTCTGCTTTATTGAATGCTTCTTGGGGCGCAAATGAAGTACACACTACTCTCCAACTCGCCCAATATGCGGCTGCTCTTGCAAATAAAGGTGACAAATACAAACCTCAAATCGTGAATGCAATTATGGAAAACGGTGATAAAAAAACAAAAGAATTTAAACCAATTTTAGAAAGTTCAAATCGTTATCCTTCAAGATTCTGGAATGTTTTACAAAGTGGAATGAGTCAAAACATACAAGAAATTAAAAACTTACCCTTTGACGTTGCTGGTAAAACGGGAATAACAGGTTCGCCGAATGAACAAGAGAAAGTTATAAATCATTCTCTATTTATTTCATATGCCCCTACTAAAAATCCGCATATTGCTATTTCTGTCATTATTCCTGGTGGTAATTCTGAAAGAAATAGTGCAGCACTTGTTGCAGCGGAAATTTTAAAGGAGTGGGATACTCTCCAAAAAGAGAATAAAAAATAAAGAGAAAGGTTCAATAAAGTGAACCTTTCTCTTTTACCATATAGAATCTATACTCTTTATTTTCCACATACCATCATTTTGTTTTTCAAAAATGAAAGAATACTGGATATCTATTGATACATGGTCTTCTTTTACGTAGCCAGTATAACCATTCATTGTAGTTATTTTTATATATCCATCATTCTTCACTTTCTCCGGAATCCATGCTTTTACAGTTTCGTTAGATACCCGATATAAAACGCGTGAATCATGTTTTGGTTGAGTTAAAATTTTTGTTTCTTCCCCAACAACAGTAGCATATAAATAACGTTCTTGCTTCGTTTGGTTACTTTCTGCCAATCCACTTGGTATCTTATATAATGTTTTCGTATCATTCACAAATTCTCCCCCCATTGCAAGAGCTACTTGTAAATCATGAAAAATATCATCATCGAACTTCCATTCATTTTTACTATACTTTTCTCCCTTAAAAACAAATTCTTCATCCAATACTCTATATAAATCGTTCTTATTTTTTAAGCTTGTGTTTTGATTTAATTCATCCATAAATTGTTTTAGTGATTGATCTTGATTAGATTCATCTTTCATCTTAACTTCAATTTGAGTGCTACTTTGCACAGGTGGTTCATTTTTTCCAAACCAGAATTGTTGAAAGTTAAACAGCACAGCCGTAAAAACTAGAACAGCTGCAACAGTGAATGTCTTTATACGAAATGGCCTTCTAATTTTAGGGAAACCTTCCTCCCTATTTTGGTATATAGATTGTTTTATTTTATAAATAAATTCCTCTTCGTCTTGAGGCTGTTTCATAGGCCCACCTTTTAATTCTTTATACCAATCCGGCTTTCTATCATTGTTCATAATTCATCCTCCGATAATATTTTTGAAACTCGTGCACGAGCGCGATGTAGCCTAGATTTCACAGTTCCAATAGACACGCCTAATGTTTCAGCAATTTCATCATAAGATAATTCATATTTTGCATCTAGTATTAATACTTCACGATGTTTTTGGGGCAAATTTAATACGGTGTCCCAAACTTCATTCATAGTTTCTTTTTGTAAAAATTGTTTTTCTGCTGACGGATATTCCTTATCATGTCGAAAAAAACTTACTAAAGAAATCCTCTTAAAATAGGAGGACTTTAAATAATTTAAAGCTGTATTCCTTGTAATTTTTAATAACCATGTCTTAACAGAGGACTCATTCCGAAATGAATCCCACTTTTTAAATACTTTTATAAACACCTCTTGCGTTATATCATCTGATAAATGTGTATCTTTTGTAATAATGAATGAATAATTCCATACGTCTTGCCAATGTTCTCTTATAACATTATCAATTTCATCATGATTGCAATTTTCAATAACCTTATGTTCCATCTCAACACCTCAAGCTTATTTGCATAAGCATAAACACCTTTCCTCATGTTTTATAATTGACTCCTTTATATAGACAAGATAAAAGTTTCTTTTGTTCCATTTTCTATTAAAAATCATACGGAAGAGTTCTGTCATCAAAATCCCAAGATACTTGTATGCAATCTTTTAACATTTGACATACGAATTGCTTCTCTTTTTCAAGTGCTCATATATCCAATTCCTTGTATAGAATCTACCATTGCCGTCCAACAGGTTGTATCATGTGGAGATATGTACATTCACACTATATGTGGATAAAATTATCATTTCATGTCTATTTAGCTTAACTTATCTTTTCAAAAATACTGGTAATACCCTATCAACGGCAAGTTAAGATTGAGTCTCCAAAGGATTTTCTCTCTTGTTATTAACATGTTTTATATTATTTGTGTTTGCTTACACATTTACACATACCAAGTGAATAAAAAAGTACACCACTATGCGTGATGTACTTTTTTCATATATTATAAACAAAACATTGATATTAAAAAACTTTATGACACTTCATGTCTTATATTTCACAAAATTTATTTCCTTTTTTGATTAAGACTGCTGATAAGCAGACTTCGATGATTTCACATAATAAACCGCATGCTCCGATTTCAAAATATGATCTGGTTTTGGTTTTCCGCGACTTGCTCTATGCCCTGCTAAATGCTCTTCACTTGTCTCCCAGTTTTTCCATGCATCTTCAGATTCCCAGCGAATCATAACTACGACTTCTTCGTCCCCTCTTCTCACCTTTTTAACAAGAACACTTAAGTCGATAAACCCTTCAAATTTTTCAATAATACCTTCTCCAGAAAAACGCTGAACAACAAGGTCTGAAGTTCCTTCTTTAACTGTAATTGTTTTCGTTTCGATAAACATATATCCCACTCCCTTTGTATGCAAATAAATATATTATCGTTTTATTATAATTGATTTCGATAATCATTTTCAATTAAAATGTTTCAAGCTGATTTTTCTCGGATGGATTCATCAAGAAATTTAAAATATGGAAACAGTATTCCAGCTAAAGAAGTCAGACATATGATAGATCCAATGAATATATACAACGCTCTTACTCCCCATATCTCACTCAATACTCCTCCAACTAAAACACCTAGTGGCATCGCACCTCTTATTAAAAATAAGCGTACCGAAAATACCTTCCCCATCATATCATTTGGCACAGTTTGCTGGCATATTGTCGTGTTATGGACATTAAAAAACGCCATGCATACGCCCGCTACAACTTCAATCATAACTGCTAAAATGATGCTATGATTTAGGCCTAGTGAAATATATGTGATTCCTCCTACCAATAGCGCCCCAAGCATGAGAAGACGTCGACTATGATACTGAACTTTCCCAACAAGTATAGAGCCAATTACATATCCAAGGGGAAAACCTGCCATAAAATATCCATAATCAGCATAACTTGCCGAAAGCTCATCTATTATATATGGAAGGTTGATAACCATCGTTACACCGACTCCAAATTGAACAAATGTGAGAAAAATACCTAACCAAACGATAATGGGTTGTTTGAAATAATAGGTAAATCCTTCAATAGATTGCTTTAACCAACTTTTACGAACAGTTTGAGCTACTCTATGTTCCTGTATAAATAACAGTAAAGTACCACTTATAAATAGAAATAAACAAACGAAAAATAAAGTTAGCTTTACGCCTATAAACTCAATAACAATTCCCCCTAATACAGGGGCTAAAAACATCATAAGACGAACCATACCATCAATATAAGCGTTCGCTGTTTGTAGCTCTTCCCTTGATACAATTATTGGTGTAATCGCTTGATTGGCTGGTACATTGAATGGGGTGATAAGCCCCACGATTATTTGTACAACAAAAATATGCCATGTTTCTATATTTCCAATGATTATCATACATAAAGGGAGTAAAAAAGCTAGCCCACGTGTCCACTGAGATACAATCATAATCCATTTCCGGCTCCACTTATCAATGAAAGGACCAATGACAAGCTGTAAAAGAAGCGATGGGATAAAGTAAAGTAGCCACATACTTCCTAAGGCCATTTTCGAGCCCGTTAATTGATAAATAAGAATGGAATTACATAGGGTACCAAATGCACCGCCTAATTCAGAAATCGCGCTACCAATCCACATAAAGAAAAACGATCGATTTTTTAAAATATTTCTCCCCATTTTGCACCAACTTTTATTTTTAGTTCTCCTCCTATTGTGCATATTCTATAAAAGTAAAATTATTTTATCTTTTACCTTTGGATGTACAAATTTATAATTAATGATTTAAATAGAATTCCAACTCTTTCGATATAGCCTCTAGTGCTTTCTTTTTCAAAATATACTTTGCATCTTGAATATCAACTAACTTCGCAGATCTTAAAATTTTCAAATGATGATGAATTGTTGACTTCCCAAGATTTAATTGTTCCGTTATCTCCTGCAATGTACGATCTTTTTCAAATAACAATTTTACAATTCTCAATCTTGCTTCATCACCTAAAGCCTTATGTTTATGAACTAAAAAATAACTTGGCTGATATGGATCTTCTGGATGTATACTTTCATTTACGATTGGATAATGAAATATTTTTGTATCTTCTATATCTGCTTCGATATTCCAAGGTCGATACGTGTATTGTGGAATAAGAAGAACATGATGTACACTTGGCTCTGGAGAATAGGTAACACCGCCTGTTGCCCATTCAACAAATTCTTCGGCCTTCATCTTTTCGTTCATTTTACATTTCGTTTCATAGTCTTGTTTTAGTATAAGTGATAGCTTTTCTGCTTCCGGTTCAATAATAGCTTCATACCAGCCTGTCATCACTGTAATGAAATGCTCTTTAAGCATTTCTATATCCGCTTTACAGATGAAATCAATATAAGCAGGAAAAAATGGATTGCTACTTGTTAACTCTTTTAAGTCCTGAACTGCTTTCATCTCTCCATTTGCTGCCTTCCTTCTTTTTTCTTGATATGTATAGCCGACAAATGGAATGCATATATACTTTAGTTCCTCCTCTGATAACGAGTTAATATACTGAATAAACTCAGATAAATTCATAAAATCCTCTCGATATAATAGCTGTAACAACGCTTTCCACGTGTTATGTTTCTCTACGAAACGTAAATGCTCTATCATTTCCGCTGATAATGATTGTCTTATCTCCTCCCACTCACTTTGAGATTTTTCTAACGTATCAATCAGCCTTTTATGAGTGATCGCCGCAATCCCGAGCGCACACTCAAACAGTAATGAATACTTGATTTGAACGTCATATGTCTCCTTTTTTCTACTTGTCAAATTCAATACTTCCATTGTATCCCTCCTTATTTTGTTATTATTTTAAATTCTATAAATATCGAATTTATCCTTCTATAATTTCAGAATTTTAAGTAATTCAAGAAAAAAACGCATGAATTTAATTCTTGCACTACAGTTCAAGAAAATTCATAAACCATTTGCTAATGACATTATTTTCAAGATATTACACTGTATATAAAAACAAAAAGATAGATAAGGCAGAAAGTATTTCTTCCTTATCTATCTTTTTTTACTGTATATTTAATTTATAATATAATACAATAGAAATAGAATAATTCAAAAGATTCCCACTAAAGTTATGTTTTTCGGAATTGAAAGGGCATACAGAATATGAATAAAAACTTAACAAAAATTACAATAACAAGCGGTCTCATTCTTATCCTTTATCATTTTTTACAATGGTATTTAGTAGAATTACTTACACCTTTCGCTATGCCATTTTTATCATTAACAATCCATGGATGGTTTTTCGTAATGTTTATTCTTACGATTATACATGTAATCAAATATAAAAATTGGAAACCATTTGTTATTCAAATAATAATAATAGTTTTTTGGCTGTGCACGCCATTTACACTAATCTATCTAAAGTTAGATTTTATAATCCACAAAGAAAACCGTACAGAAGTTGTAGAGCTTATCAATCACAAAGAATTAACTCCTAATGTTAATCATGATAATAGACAAATTCACTTACCTAAACAATTTGCAACTACTTCAAAAGGCGGTGGAGATGTACGAATACAACATGGCGAAAATGGTATTTTAGTTTTCTTTTTTACTTACCGAGGTATATTGGATAATTTTTCAGGATTTATTTATGCACCAAATGATGTAAAACCAAACAAATCTGATTTTAATAGCGAATTTAAAGAAATCACGAAAATCGAGAAAAATTGGTATTATGTCTCGTCGTATTAAAAAGGTATAGATATCATAAATACAAAAAAAGCTAGCATTTGCTAGCTTTTTAGAAACTATTATTATATTCATTATTAAGAGCAATCCTTTTATAACTACATCAGCATTTTGCTTTGGCATTCCTTTTTCAATTATAAATCCTCCGCTTCCCAATATCTTCGTTCAAACTTCGGACGATTCTTATGAACTGCATTGTTTCAAATCCATATGTAAGAATTGCTTGCAATGCCTCAGATGCATAGCCTTTTCCCCAATATGTATCATCTAGTTCATAATCAACCTCAGCCCGCTTATGATTTTGATTGATTAAATGAACTCCACATGTACCAATTAATGGATTCGTTTCTTTTAATTCGATCCCCCAGCGAATAACACTTCCTTCTTCATATCTTTTTCTAAATACCTTTCTTAACCCAATAGAAAACGCCACTTTTTTCCATAACGGGATCGGATTTGAAATGAAAATTAAAAACGTCCATGTAAAAAGAGGTGCAATTAGCACCTCTCTTGCATTTATTTTAGCAATTAAATTAGCACCCAAATTAGTGAACTTTTGATAATGTCAATTTATCACTAATTTGCCCTAACGGTTTCTTGGAGTTTTTCCATTACCCTTGATAAAGCTAAAATTGAATTTCTTGTTTCAAATTCTCCAACATTCAAGGAATGATTTGCATTTTGGATAACATCAATCGTTACATTTGACTTACTTAATTGGTCAATTTGATTTGCATTGTAATAATGGTCTTTATCCCCGATAACTAAAAGCCCTTCATGATGACTATTCAAGATTGAGTCAAAAATCGAATCAAAATTTATTAGAGGGGTGAATAAAATCATTTTTGACTTTAAGAATTCATCTCTCTTCATTAAGTCATTCGCAATTGGAATTGTTCCGAGTGATTTTCCTAAAAAAATCGAATTGTTGTATTGCCCATTTTTTAAAACATCTAAAATCACAGGATTAATATCATCCATCATTATTTTTGTTATTTCTTCAATCGTTTTTTTCATTGTTTTCTCATCATAAGAGTAATGGATATGGACAATATCGATTTTGTTTTGGAGCATTAACATCGTCGAATAATAAAACAAGGGTTTATCGTAATTGTAACCTGAACCTGAAAACATAAAGCAAATCTTTTTGAAACCCATTTCTATATGTGTATAACGAATCACTTTGTCGTTTATTTGTATCTCCTTTTTATTTCCTTTCATCCTTTTCCCCTCCGAAACTTTTATAATACCATAACATAAATTTCTAATTATTCTATAAAGATAAAGATTTCCCCATTACTGATTGTCTTATCTCTTCTCATTCACTTTGAGATTTTTCTAACGTATCCATCAGTCTAGCATTCGTAATGGCTGCAATTCCAAGAACGCATTCGAAAAGTATCGAATGCTTTACTTGAACGTCATACGTTTCCCTTCTTCTACTTGTTACATGTAAGACGTCCATTGTATCTCTCCTTATTTTGTTACGTATTAAATTCTATAAATACCATATTTTATCTTCTGTTTTTATCGAATTCTTAAACAAAAAGACGCATAGATGCAATTTATGAATTCATGCGTCTCTTTTCTATTTATTGTGCAGAGATAATAAAGTTGTTTCATTTTCGGAAAGCCAATAATTAATAATCACCCTTTTTAAGCTTCATTAAAACATTTCGATAATTTAATAACCATATCTTTATAATTCATAAAAAAATTTTGAGTAGGTAAAATGGCAGAGTAAGGAGAAATATTTTCTTCATCTACTAGTACACATTCGTCATAAATTAAACTAATATACAATTGCTTTAAAGGCTCTATTTGGTTTTGTTCAAAATACAAAACCAAATCATTATAAAGCTGTTGTCCATACTCATCGACAGAACGTTCTAATGAGAAGCCATCTGCTAAGCTTGTCCACCATACTTCAAAGCCACGAACAATTTCCTTAAATGATTCCTCATTAGATAAATCTGCTTCAAATAGCTGTTCATAAAATCTATAATTCCCCTCGTAAAAAGTCTGCATTTCATTTTTTTCATTAGCGATTTGCTTACGAAGCGTGCTCCATAATTCTTTAAAGTTCACTTCAAAATCATTGGAGAAATTTAATTTTCTTGCTATATAAGGAAACCTCATGTTTTCTTTTTCCTCTTTTTGATTAAGATAAATATTTTGAATATAAATCATAAAGTTTAAACAGCGTGACATGCTAGTATATATTCTAAACGAATCCGTCATTTCCAGTTCCTCCTTAACACTTACCTTTTATTAATTAATCAAATCTCGAAATATTCTTTTATTATACAAAGAAATTAAAGAAGATGATATTCCAATACTATACCATCTTCTTTAATTTGGTGTAGTGCTTTAAGAAAAAGGCAAATCCTTTTACAAAAAAACTACTTTCTAGATAAAAAGTTGGGATTTTTGATTTTTAATAGACTTAGGGTGATGAATAATATTTGTCGCATATTCAAGAAAAGCACCCGTTAGTGCATTAATAAAATGTAATGTACATATTGAGACATCCTATAAAAAAATAGAAAAATCATTAATACCTGCATATGGCACTTGATTCTTGATTTTGTCTTCTAAGCTATGTAAGGTGTATGCTTGCCATTCTTCTAAATTATTCATATCCCATTTTTGTATGAATAATTGATACAAATAAATCTCTCTTATTTTTAAGAAAATAGGAATTTGTATAATTATATCCTTATGAAGCATATTTTCTGTTTTATATCCTGCAAAAAAATTACTCATAAATATATCACAAAAGGAATGTGTATTGCCATTGAAGGAACTATGTTGCCAATAAGCATGATAGAAAGCTACTGCAATATCTTGAGCGTACCAATTAAATGCGCATTCATCAAAGTCAATTGTGGTTATACAACCTTCCTCATTAATAATTAAGTTTCCTTGATGGTAGTCATTATGAATAAGTCCGAAAGTATCAGGCGTAATAATATATGAAGTTAGACTGTGTACCAACTTTTCATATTTTTCCTTAATCCATGGATCTAACTTTCTTCTAAGATTAAAGACATCAGGACTTTCAACTTTCCATTCAGGACGTTGTATTGTTTGTAATTTAAATTCTTTGGATAGCGCATGCATTCTTCCTAAATTTTTACCGAGTTTTTTAAAAATCTTTTCATTCCAGTGGGATTTATTTGTAACATCAATTTGATTGCCCTTAATAAATTCAAAATATGTTTTAACCCGTTCTTCCTCACACTCTAAAGGAATTACTGGCTTAGGTACAAGTACACCTTTTTTATATAAAAAATTCATCCACTCTATTTCTTGTAAAACCATCTCCTTTGTTTTACTCTTATCAGAAATTCTAACTACCCTTTCTTTCTCTTTAATATAAAAAACGTCGTTATTAAATCCTCCATTCAACCTAACACGATTTTCTAGCATCCTGCTTTCCCCTTACACTCTCAATTTACAAGAACACTTTTATTTAAAAAGTAGCATAATAACTTCTTTGTCTCTTCATTTACTAACCTGCATCGTTAGTTTAATAGCACAACTTCTAAAATAAACCCATTTTTAAAAATGAATGTTTAGAAAAATCTCATTTTACATGTATTTCAAAATCTTAGACATATAATAACTATCAACTAAGTTTCCATCAATAATACAAGAAGCTCTTTTTATCCCCTCAATCTCATAACCCAGTTTCTTATATAAAGAAATTGCTGATGTATTATTTATCCTTACCGTCAACTCTAATCTAATTACACCAATAGTTTTTGCCCAGTTTTCAAGTTCTTTAAATAACTGGGTCCCAATTCCTTTTCCGCTATTTTCATGTGCTACACCAGCAACAATATAAACACTATGTCTAATTCTTTTAGGCTTACTACCAATTGCCATCAAATATCCTACTAATTTATCTTCAATCTCAGCAACAAAAATAGCTGAATTAGGAGATTGAGATATTTTGTTGATAAAATTTTGTTGTTGTTCAATTGTAGTAGCTCTTTCCCCTTCCTCAAATAACATAAATTCCGTTTCTCCATCAATTTTTTCGCATAATTCTAAAAAGGATTCTGCATCTCTTTCCATAATTAATCGAATCATATAATATAAACCTCACTTAAACTAAATTCCATAATGAATAATTCTATATATAACCATAATGGAATTATTAGGTTGAAAATGTGCTAATTCCCGTTTTAAGATATTTCTCATTTTTAGATTGATGGCTCTATCCATTTAAAACTAGATCAGCCCTCCGCTTCGGAAATTCCGTCCTCAAATAAAAATCTTCCGCTTTCCAATATCTTCGTTCAAACTTCGGACGATTTTTTTGTATCTCCTCACTTTCACGAAGAAACCTTTGTTCCCTTGGGCAATCCAAATATACCATATAGTCAAAGTATGCTCGCCATTCTTTCCGCTGGATAAAGACACCTTCTATTACGATTACACAAGGCTTAGGTATAATTACCTCTCTCATTTCATAGGAATCCGTTTGATGATTATAGAACGGAAGGTTTAGTTGATTTTCGATTCTTAATTTATGAAAAAAATATTGCCGCAACCATTCAACATTCCATTGTAATTGATAATACTCATACCACTCTTCATATCCAGTATCATAGCGCTTATTGCGCTCCACAATATGATCATCAATATGAAAAATATGAAATGGAATATCTTTTTGTTTCAATTCGTCTTCTAGCTGCTTGACTAATGTTGTTTTTCCCGAACGACTCAGACCATCTATACCTAGAATAAAACGATTACTTGTATTTTCAGCAATCACTTTTACTAATTCGTTTGAATTCATTATCTTTTCCACTCTTCTTCTAATAATGAATAGATTACAGTATCATGAGCTACACCATTTTGAATCATATATTTTCGAAGTAATCCTTCTTCCTGAAAACCAGCTCTTTTCAGTAATCGATGTGAAGCCTCATTTTCTGTATAAACAACTGCTGCAATCCTTATTAGCTGTAGTGTTTCAAATCCATATGTAAGAATTGCCTGTAAAGCCTCAGATGCATACCCTTTTCCCCAATACGTATCATCTAATTCATAGCCAATTTCGGCTCTCTTATGATTTGGATTGATTAAATGAAATCCAAATGTACCAATTAATTGATTTGTTCCTTTTAGCTCTATCCCCCAGCGTAAAACATTTCCCTCTTCATACTTTTTTCTAAAAGTTTGAATCGTATTTTTCACTTGTTCCATATTTTGAAAAGAGTCCATACCAAAGTAACGGATAACAGATGCCTTCTCAAAATAATAAAACATTGTTTCAGCGTCTAATAATGTTAATTCCCGTAATTTTAAACGCTCAGTTTCTAAGATTGGAAATCCCATTCTCTTTTCTCCCTCTACTCTAATGAGTTACAAATTTCTATGTAATTACCATCTGGATCAGACACATAAGCAATGGTTTGCCCCCATGGTTTCGTTATTGGCTCCACTAATACCTTTACACCTTTTTCTCTTAATCCCGAAATCGTTTCGTTAACATCCTCCACAACAAATCCAATTTCAAAATTAGAGGATTCTGATTCACCCTTTGGAATTGATAATCCCGTTAACTCTCGTACATCCTCTCTACTATTCATCGCTAAAATTGTTGCTCCGGTATCAAACTCAATGTATGTACCATGTTCGCCTTTTATCGGTAAGCATAAAAGATCTTTATAAAACCGAAGACATTCTTCATATCGCTCCACATATAAAATGACATATTTCATTTTTAAGTTCATTGTAATCCCCCTTTCAAATTCTCTTCTAAAAATTCGACAAAGGACGTAGAAAACCTTGTTTATATGACAGTATTTATAATTATAAACAAAAAAAAGAAGACCGATTTCTCGGTCTCAAACATATTGGCATAAAACAGGAGATTGGTTTGGACATAACCAGTTCATACTTTTATTATATTTTATCTTTTCTGAATTTTAAATATAATAATCAACGATTTATGTTGAGAAACTTTTTTTACAGGGATGGTTAAATATAATTGCTTGTACATCAATAACTTTTGCTTTTGAATAAATTTCTTCATATAAAGAGATGCTAAAAATGGAGGTGTATACATATGGAACCAATGCTTTGCCCAAGTTGTAAAACAAATCGCACTCGCTTTAATATTCTTGAGCAGCAAATAAAGCCAGTAAAATTAAATCC
Source organism: Bacillus sp. 105MF (assembly GCF_000374885.1). Taxonomy (NCBI): domain Bacteria; kingdom Bacillati; phylum Bacillota; class Bacilli; order Caryophanales; family Bacillaceae; genus Bacillus; species Bacillus sp. 105MF. The sequence continues at coordinate 167,731 of NZ_KB895573.1, forward strand.
ACAAACTGGTCAAATTGAAGAAGAATATACAAACGAAACAATGAATGCTTTTCATATGGCATATCAAGGACCTTCCTATCGTGTCCAATGTGCAGTATGCGGGCTTGTTGAGAACCCAGAACAATTTATTAAACCTGCGCAAAACCAATCATTCTAACACTTGAAAACTTGATTCATATTTCCTAATCCAAAAGGTAACATAAAATCCCTCATTACCTTTTGGATTATCTAGCAATTACTCGCTTTTAATCGACCTACTCATCTCTTCATAATGCTTTTTTGTTTTTTCTTGGAAGTGACTATATGCCATTTCCACTTGTTTCCCTTGCTTCTCGGTTAAATCGTTTATCTTTTTCTCTATTTCATCAGCTAGTTGTTGACTCATTTTTTCGTCTTTATGTAGAATTGTAACCGTATGCTTCATAGCAATCTGAACGCTTCTTATATTTTCTTTCGTTTTCCGTTCATATTCATCAAGTTTCATTTTATCACTGACGCTAGCCATATTTAAATCTACTTGAGCTCCACCAGCCTTTAATCTACGACTCGTAATATCTTTTCCTGTTTCTTTAAACTGATCTTGTAACTCTTTTGCACTATTTGCTAGTACGTATTTCCCCTTACTTACTTCCGCGATCTCTTTTAATTGTTTTTCTGCTTCATGATCTACTTGAAATCCAATAATATTCATAATAGGTTTTATGTTTGAATTCGAAACTTTCTGAGCCTCTTCAACTGGATTTCCTCCACATGTTTCCACTCCATCGCTTACAATATAAATTATATTTTTATCATTTTCTTTTGCAGATTGAAACGTTTCTGTTGATTTTTTAATTGCTTCAGCAAGCGGTGTCCATCCTACAGGCTGAAACCCATCTAATGATTGACGGAACGTTGTTTGATCATACTTTTGTATTGTATACACATTTTCAATCGCTCCGCATGAGGCCGCCTTATCCTTTTCATCATTTGATCCTTTATGTCCGTATACTCGCAACGAAACATGAACATTCTCTAGTAAACCGGAGACAAACTGCTGAATTGCCTCTTTTGCAATATCCATCTTCATTTCCCCGCCAATTTTACCAGCCATACTCCCACTCGCATCTAATAGTATTTCAATGTTATAGTTTCCACTATTCTCTTTGTTTTTTTGCTCTCCCTTCGTACCAGTGCTACTCTTTTCTTTCTCCTCAAATCCGCCTATTTCTAAAATTTGTAACGGTATTTTGTCAAAGGGTGTGATATCCTGCTTTAATAAGCTATACATCGTATGTACATATAGTTCTACTTGCTCGCTATTTGATTTATTCTTCAAATCAGCAGACTTTATATTTGATTCCGTATCATGAGCCACCTCTTTCATAATCGGTTCCGATTCTTTCGATATGTCTAATAATCCCACTTTATACTTCCTGTTATATTTTCCATTCGGATATTTCACGATTTCTTCAAACGTAACAGGAATAGAATGAGCAACTTGTTTTTCATTATCTATTTTCTTACTCTCTTTCTGATTTATATTCTTGTTCTCTGTTTTCGTTGTTTCTGTTTGTGTACTACAAGCATTACAAAAAATAAAAATGATACATATCAATGTCAGTTTATGAAGTTTTTTCATATTTTTCCCCCTATCATATTCACATACACCAAAGCCCATTTATATATCAATATAACAAAATAATCTTATTTTTCGGAAAATAAAACATTTTTACATATACTCCCATAAGAAACTTTTACAACTCTTTCTGAAACCAATAAAAAAACGTCACTTGTTTTCTAAGCAACGTTTTTCATCCTCAATATACTATTACAACTTACTATAAAATTTACTTTCCCCTTAAATACAGGCAATTGCCCAAGAACAAGTAAATCAATTATGATATGTAGTGGCATGAATGGATCCTATGATCACATACACTCATTCCCCCCGTTCTAAGTAACACTCAATGAAATGAAACAAACTAAGTTATTTACAAAACTTCTTTTTTTAATTCTCGTATCTTCCAAAATAACCTTATTAATACATATACATCTATACACCCGCAAATCCCTAGAATAAGTTTTATCCAAATAGGACTATTGACCGAAGGCCCTAAGTAATTCACATACATCCCTGGTATCATAAGGGCAAAGATAAGTGCAAGGAATCTCATTAAATCCATCATTTTTTCAATCTTCGTCTCTTTTTCAGAATAAATATCAGGTAAGTCATTATCATCATCTACTTCTTTACAAAAATAATGCCACTTCGTAAAGCTTGTGACATGCTTCCAGCCAGACATTTCATATATTTCAATGTATTCTTTTTGATTCATTTGTGAGTTTCGATTATCTAGTTTGAAATCGGCTTTATAAACAACATCCTTCGGCTCCGTTTTCTTGAATGTATACATAAAATTGTAGTTTTGAAATGCCCAGCCTTTTTGGTGCATTTTTCTTAAATACGCCTCTTCTTTTTCTAGGTTCCACGCCGCAAAAAATTTTAATGTCTTCTTAATCTCCATACTGTCTTCACTCCCCTAAAATATTTTTCCCATTTTGAACAGAACGTTGTAACCTTTTAAATTCAAGTTCTAACACTTCTCTCCCAAATGGAGTTAACACGTAACATTTCTTTCTATCTGTAGATGCTACTTCAACAATTAACTTTTCTTTTAATAGCTTTGTTGTGTTTCCATATAACGTACCAGGCCCGAGTTTTACTTCTCCATTCGTCATTTCTTCTACCATCTGCATAATCCCATAGCCATGCATAGGCTTTACTAATGACAATAAAATATAATACGTCGCCTCTGTTAATGGAATATATTTCTGTGCTTTCACACTCATTATAACTACCTCCGATACATCGATATATGATATATCGACTAGCGATACATCGTATATCGATATTGTATATCGTATTCCAAATAAATACAACTGGAAACGAAATTTTTTTAGGAATTCTATATTTATTCTATACAAAAATATTATTATATTAATTTTCAGAAATATTTGTTAAAATATAACAAATACAATTTCCTACTTTTTGAAAGGATGATACACATGATAAATAAATTAAAAGAAAATATAAGTTCCGTTTTTGTTGGAAAAGAAAATGTGATTGATTTACTTTTAGTTTCCTTGTTAGCAGATGGTCATGTATTGCTTGAGGATGTACCTGGTACTGGAAAGACGTTACTCGCTAAAACAATTGCAAAAAGTATTGGTGGCGGATTTTCTCGTGTTCAATTCACTCCCGATGTCCTTCCGAGTGACGTGACAGGGATTGAATATTTCAATCCTAAAACGAGTGAATTCGAATTAAGATTTGGACCAGTTATGACAAATATATTGTTAGCGGATGAGATAAATCGGGCGATGCCTAGAACACAATCCAGTTTATTAGAAGCAATGGAAGAGCGCCAAGTCACACTCGAAAAGCAGTCTACGCCTCTACCTAAACCTTTTTTTGTTGTTGCAACGCAAAATCCAATTGAATCACAAGGGACTTTCCCGCTTCCTGATGCACAGCTAGATCGTTTTTTAATGACCATTTCAATTGGCTCTCCTTCTCCAGAGGATGAATTAAAAATGATGCGCCGTTTTCGCAATAATAAGCCTTTAGATAGCATTCGTTCCGTTATCACTTTAGAAGATATTTTACAAGTACAACAAAAAGTAAAAGAAATATATGTATCCGAACCGTTAGAGCACTATATCATTCAGCTTGCCAACGCTTCGCGTAATCATGATTATATCGCCAACGGTGTTAGTCCGCGTGCAACACTTGCCTTAGTACGAGCAATACAAGCACTAGCATTTTTACATAATCGTGAATACTGTACACCTGAAGATATACAATTCTTACTTCCTTACGTGTGGAAACATCGTCTCATTTTATCAATGGAGGGGACACTTCGAACAACAAAGCAGAAGTTAATTGAAAGTATTTTAACTGAAGTAGACGTTCCTGTGGAGATTGAGCAATCATGAATGGACAACGCGTTGTAACTGTTCCTTTATTTTTCCAAACTCATATTATTCAATTAACCATTCCAATCGCTTTACTATTTACATTTGTGCTACCGCAACGATTTTTCATGTTTCTATTTTTCTTTTATTATTTGTTTGCATTTTTTGTTTATCGATATGTCACTTATATTGAGAACCGGTTCCAAATTATAAATGATAAGCAAACTACTCGTCTCTTTCCAAATGAGACCGGTACATTACATATCCGTTTGAAGAATGGAGCCAAATTACCACTTGTCAATGGCGCATGTTATTTTCATTTGAACCCATCCTTACTTCCGCATACGGACCAAGGGATTACAAAAATATCGAAGACATTGTTTTCTTTTCTATTTTCCCAACCTGCTCATTCGCAGCAAAATTGGGAGTTAACATTAACAGCTACAAAAAGAGGAGTCTTTCAAATTGAACAATTTGAATGTGTTCTTGGAGATCCGTTTCAAATCATATCTGTACATTTACCAATTTTAGATAAATTAAAAATGGAAATTATCGTTTACCCGACTCCTAAAAAGGTAGCTGGTTTACAAGAAATTCAACAATTATTAACGGGATCTTATAAAACAAACTTTTCCTTTTTTCAAGATGAAACATCAATTATTGGAGTAAAGCAATACGAACGCGAATCTTTTCGCTCCATCCATTGGAAGGCATCTGCAAAAATGCAAAGTTTACAAGCAAAACAATATGAACTTGTTAAAAATTATAGCTGGACAATTTGTCTTTCGTTAGCTGCCGAACGAGGAATTGGCTGGAAACATAATATTGAAGATCTCATATCTTTTGCAACATACATTTGTCAATACGCGACAAAACATCAAATTCCGTTTGAATTATTTATTAGTGTTTTAGTAGAAGGTGGCCCTATACATTTACCAGTAAATGAGGGGCATATGCACTATGCAAAAGCATTAGAGGAGCTAGCTCGTGTTTCAGATGACAGTACGTTACTACCACAGCAAGGATTTCTTCACTATATACTGCGAAAAAGAGAGCGTTCTTCAACAATGATTTATCTCGGTATTCCTAAGGAACATGTACCTCTCACAATGCAGCCTACTTTTCTCATTCATCATGAAGGGATGGTGGAACCATTTGAAAATGCGACTACAATACGTTCATGATTTCATTCTCCTTCTGCTTCTTTCTCTACTTACGGAAAGAGATGAAATGATAAGTATAGGGATATTTTTATCAGTTAGTTACATAGCATTATTTGCTATAAATACATTTATAAAGAAGAAAAATGAGGGATTAATTGCACTCTTAATCCTGCAAATTATTGGCTGCGCTGTTTTTCTATCGTTTTCTGTTTTAGGTACAATACTTTTACCGCTATTCTTTTTTATCGTACATGCAACAGAGTGCGGTTCTCCAGTCCAAAAATCAATTGGTGCTATTGTATGGTTTGTAGTTTCAGCGTTATTTTATCCTCCATTTCCGCCTTTATGGAAGTTGATGTTACTAGTATTACATATTCTACTAACCTTTTGGCTGACTGGAGCAAATCGAAACCAACAAATAGTACGCTTTATTTCTATCATTACTATTGGAATCATCAGCGCTTTGCTTATCCCAATATTTCCGTATATTCGTCTGATTTTATCTTATATTGTTGAAAAAATCGCTTTAGGGTTTGGTTTTGCTTTAAGCCCGCTGTTCTCAGCAGCTGAATTAAAAGATACAGATGATTTTTGGAATAATAAGGGCCATTTAAATAAACCGCAAATTGAAGAAGGTAGTCCCAAAGAATTTGACCCGATAATTGTAAATAGTATTACAATTATCATTATCACTTGTATCGCATTTTATATCATTTGGAAAGTATATAAAAAGCGCGAGTATTTTAAATTACCTAACACCCCTATTTTCGAATCTATTTTGATAACAGATAAAGAAGGAACAGGCCAAAAACCAATACGGTACAATAAACCACCAAAAAATGAAATTCGCAAAGAAATTTTCAAACTAGAAAAGAAATTAAAACCACCTTTAAACAGAAATCGTGGTGAAACGATTGACGCATGGATGGAGCGAATTCACATGGAAGAAGATGCCCCTATACAAGTCGATACAATTATAAAAACATATAATAATGTACGATATGCGAATCAAGAAAACAACGAACTTTTTAGGCAGTTTAAAGAAGAAGTAAATAAGCTCTATGCCTATCAAAAAACATTGAAAAAGAAAAAATAAAACACCCCCTCGAGGGCTCTATTTTAGAGTAATCGAGGGGGTGTTTATTATTTTACTCGTTGTCCATCATACACTTTAATATCTAATGGCGCAGTTAAAAATTGATTTGCTTTGCCAACGAAAGAAGTAAAATGTTCACTCACATTGTGGCTAGCGACTGCTTCTGCATCTTTCCAAACTTCTACCATTGTATATACACTTTCTTTTTCAGTATCTTTATATAAATTATATGATACGTTGCCACTTTCTTCTCTTGAAGCACGAATTAACTGTCGAATTTCTTCTACAAATGCTTGTTGTTTTGCTGAATCTACTTGAAATACTGCGTGAATGATAATCATAGTGCTTCCCCTCTCATCTTCTACGTACTTTTACAAAATTACTTCCACTCTGCAACTTTATCAATTGGCAGGCGAACTGATTGATATCCACTATCGGCTGCTTTTCCAATTGAAATTAGCATAACTGGTACATATCGGTCTTTATCTAATCCGAAAGCTTCTGCAATTTTGTCTTTTTCAAAACCGCCAATTGGACATGTGTCATATCCATGTGCACGTGCAGTCAACATAAACTGCATTGAAACAAGGCCACCATCAATTAATACTGTATCTTTCATTACTTCTGGTGAAACTGTAGAGAAATACGCAGAAAGTTTTTGCATTTGATCTTCTTTCACTTCAGCTGGCATAAGCCCACGTTCAACCGCTGTGCCATAAATCTCTTCTGCATTATCAAAGTTTTGTAAATCACCAAATACAGCGATCATTGCTGAAGATGTTTCTACTTGAAGTTGATTGAATTTCGCAAGAGGTGCAAGCGTTGCTTTTCCTTCTTCACTATCGATTACAAGAAAACGCCAAGGCTGCATATTTACTGAAGATGGTGCAAGTGTTGCTTCAGTCAAAATTTCTGTCATTTCTTCTTTACTAATTTTCACAGCTGGGTCGTATTTTCGAATTGAACGACGTCCTGTTAAAATTTCTGTAAAATCATTTATTTTTAGTAAGTTATTCATAGATGTAATCTCCCTTTTTCCATTTTATATTTAGAATTCTTGTATATTTTCTTCAATGCGATTTAACATATTTAAAAGGTTATCGCGCTCTTCTTCACTTAAACCCTTTAACGCAGTCGCTGCAAAACGCTCTTTCTCTTCTTGAAAGGCATGGATTTTATTTCGTCCATCTTTCGTAAGAGAAACTAAAGTAATTCTGTTATCATCCGGATTTTTACGTCTTGTAATCATTCCGCTTGCCTCAAGCTGCTTTAAATGTCTTGTAATCGCAGCATTATCAATATTCACTTCTTGTTGAAGTGCTTTTTGACTAATTTCATCAACCTCATATAGCTGAAGTATAAGCTCCAGCCTAGATTGACTCATACCTGTACAACCTTCAAACTTCGAACTTACTTCTTTATTAAGAAAGTGTATTTTATATAAAATAATCGCTTCCTTTGAACATGAATTGGTCAATTTACTCCTCCTTTGCAAAGGCAACACATGATTAATTGATATATCAATTATTGATACATCAATTAATATACCTGATTAAAATTTTAAATGCAACCATTTTGTTTTTCACTTATTTATTTTTTGCCGACAATAAAAAATAAAACCTCTTTCCTTTTACAAAGAGGTTTTATTCATTCCGCTTAAATTATAAATTTCTCTCTAACAATATTCCCACCTGTTCTGCAATTACACGAGATGGTTCATTTCATTCATTCGTGTATTCGTGCACAAATCATTTAAAAATGTGTAATTATGATAAATCGCATGTATATAAGAAGTGAAACTTTAATATCAACCTCATTAGTAATCTCACCCTGCCATTTTTCCAAAATTAAGTATTTCACCAGATTACAAATAAGGAAAATTCCCCTATAATAGAAATATCATGAAAGACTGGAGAGTGATTGTAATGCGGCAATTTATTACGAAAAGAAATGAGGAAATGAACATGAAAAACGAAATGAGGATTTTAATACATGAAAACAATAAATATAGGGATTGTGGCGCATGTAGACGCTGGAAAGACGAGTTTGACTGAGCGTATTCTTTATGAAACTAATGTGATTTAGGAAATCGGTCAAGTAGATAAAGGAAGCACACAAACAGATTCGATGGAGTTAGAAAAGCAACGTGGTATCACAATTAAAGCATCTGTCGTTTCATTTTTTATAAATGATCTGAAGGTAAATGTAATTGACACACCCGGCCATGCGGATTTTATTGCTGAAGTGGAGCGATCTTTCCGTGTTCTAGATGGAGCAGTTTTAGTTATATCTGCAGTTGAGGGCATTCAGGCACAAACCAAAATTTTAATGAGAACTCTGCAGAAACTGCGCATTCCGACCATACTATTCGTCAATAAAATTGATCGGAGTGGTGCCCAAACTACTAAAGTGATCCAACAAATACGGGAAATGCTTACCAATCAAGTAGTTCCATTATATAAAGTGAAAAATGAAGGGACAAAAGATGCATGTATGATTCAAAATGAAGTACATGCTGATGTATATGATGAATATATTGAACTTCTAGCAACACATAATGAATCGTTACTTGAATCCTATGTAAATGGCGAAGTATTAACTACAGCCATTTTAAGAAATGAATTATGGGATCAAATTCAGCATGCAACTGTATATCCAATCTTTTTCGGTTCGGCAATGACTGGAATAGGAATCACTGAATTACTCGAAGGTATCTCAGTAATGATTCCCAAAAATAATTGTGACAATGATATAAATACACCTTTATCTGGGATTATTTTCAAAATCGAAAGAGAACTTACCGGGGAAAAAATTGCTTACGTACGAATATTCTCAGGCTGTTTACACGTAAGAAAATATGTTGATATTAATCGAAAACAAAGTGACTTAAAGACCCTTTCACACAAAGAAAAAACCAAAAAGCTTCATATATTTCATAATGGAAGTGCTATTCAATCCCCTACTGCTGGAACGGGAGAGTTTTGTAAAGTATGGGGGCTTAGCGACATTAGAATCGGTGACGTGATCGGTGAATGGTCAGATAAAATGAAAGATATTCACTTTGCAGAACCTCAAATGGAAGCTGCAATTGAAGCACGGCCAAAAGGGAAAAATCACAACCTATATCAAGCACTCGTAGAACTCTCAGAAGAAGATCCACTTATAAAAGTAGTGAAAGATGATATTCACAATGAAATCTATATTCGGCTTTTTGGTGAAGTTCAAAAAGAAGTGATTGAAACAACTTTACAGGAAAAATATAATTTAAATGTTTCTTTCTCAGACACAAGAATTGTGTGTATAGAAAAACCAATTGGAATCGGAAATGCACTAGAAATAATGGGTGAAAAGAATAACCCTTTCTATGCAACAATTGGTTTTCACATGAAGCCTGGTGCACCTGGTTCTGGTATCACTTATAACTTAGAAGTCGAGCTTGGCTCATTGCCTTTAGCATTTCATAAAGCCATTGAAGACACTGTATTCCAAACGTTAAAACAAGGCTTATATGGATGGGAAGTCACTGACATTGCCGTAACATTAACCCATACCGGTTATGCAAGTCCCGTAACGACAGCTGGTGATTTTAGAAAACTAACACCTCTTGTCTTGATGGATGCTTTAAAGCAATCTGGAACAAATGTATACGAACCAGTAAATGAATTTGAATTAACAGTACCAACAAATTCAATTAGCACAGCAATGTATAAATTATCGGCAATACACGCTACTTTTAAAGACCCTGTACTGCATAACAATTCCTTTTATTTAACAGGAACTCTGCCTATGGCCAAAACCGAAAATTTTAAGCGCGGCCTACATTCTTTCACTGAAGGCGAAGGTGTTTTTATCGCTAGACCTTGCGGATATAGTAAAATCGAATCAAATTTCCCGTCGCGAAAACGAGTAGATTATAATCCACTGAATCGAAAAGATTATTTATTGCATGTGCTTCGTGCTTATTAAGTGAAGATACTAGCATGCTCTGTTGTTCCCAAAATCAACCTTCTTTTATACTAATTTGTTAAAAGAAAACAAATTTATCAACTTGAGCATCTAAAATAAAAAAGCGAATCTAAAGAAAGTTTAATTCCTTAGATTCGCTTTTTCTATAATATTTCACGAGCGATATGACACTTTTATCTGTGCGTTTAAAGTATCGTAACTAAGTAGAGAATTTATTATCAAATTATACTTGAAAACCAATTACTATCCATTCATCGACAACATCCCAGAAATTTAAATTGTACTTAGGTGGCTTATTTTTAAACCACAAGGTTGAATTCACATCAATTTTAATGGGTTCATCTCATTCTTCGATAATGCCCCAATCATTTGATACTTCATCTTCGGGAACTCCCCCATAGTATGACTGACATAATAGTAGACACCAATATGCTTTCAACTCGTATTCCGAAACTTCACAAACAGAAAATAAAAAGAGCGCTCTATCCAGATAAGCTCGAAAAACAAGGTTTTGTAAACAGTCTGATCTTTCACAAATTATGAGTGAAAAGTAAAGCTATTCATTCTCTCTTAGCTAATTGTTGATAATAGCATATTTATTATTCCCGAAGAACATTTGATCCCATAAACCCTCAGCTTTATAAATTTTTTTCACACCATTCAATTCATGAGTTAGTTGGACATTCCCTAAGATACGAGTATAGGTAGGGTTAGCTCCTGACTTTTTGGCTATCAAAGCCTGAGTAGAATCCAAATTGTCTAATAAACTTATTGAAACAATATCCCTATTTCTAATAAATTCTACTGTATAAGACTCAAAACTTGAAATAGGTTGATGGTATATTAAATGGTTATCCATAAACTTTTTAGTTTCTGGATGTTCTATAATATCTTCTCTCTGAATTTTAGTAAGAGATTGATCGTCCGATATTATTTTTCCATCTTTAGCTAACATAAACACAGGCAACCTTTTGTAGTTATAATTCTTCTCAGCAATAATGTCGCAAGCAATGATGTCAAAACCATCAACTTTAGCTCTGCCCCAATACCAATGATTCATCAATTTCTCCATGCCGATATTACCCCAGTTATGATCATGGTAACCAGTCCCATTTAATTGAACCATTTTATCACCAATAGTCAAATTAGCTTCGATTGTCGCGGATGGTTGAGCAATAAACCATGCAAAGAAGTGCTCATCTTGGTCTCCGTAGAACCAATGACCGGTGTTTGGACGCCACATCGGTAATTTTGACGTCATTACAGCATGATATTTAATATATCCTTCTTCAAAATGAAGGACATATTGTCCATCTTGGTATTTGAGGTAGGATTTGTTGATATTGACATCACAAATATCTTTTTTAGCGTTTATTCTGTTGCCTTTAACCTCTTGAGAAGACATAAGGGTTTTGGTGCCATCAGGATATGTAATATCAATTTGGACTGTAGGCCATGCTGGTCCAAGAACATCAAAGTGATTTTTGGTGTAAAAGGTAGTCACTACAGTTGTTCCGTCCTCAAATTCGGCATCAGTATACCACCACTCAAAAGAACCCTCCCTTCCATCTGTGCGCATACCATCCTCTTGTTGCTGCGGTTCTGTAGGATGAATATTTAATTTTCTATAAGTTTCCTCATCATTTGCCAATCTAACTTGTTCTACGTTTACACTCATTTTAACAACCTCCATTTTGTAATGTGCTAACGACCGAAAACTGATGATTGTAATAAAGAGAAACTTTAATCAGCCCTCACCAATCGGGCTTTTACGGACAGTTCATCTCCGACCTACCTTCTTTGCTTTCGCTGAATTTTGAGGTGGGAGTGTTACTATCCGTTAATGCAGGATAAAATTGATAATTGTAATGTTTCTTGTATACAGTATAGAAAAAAACACCATATAATATATTATAATTTTCTAAATATATATTTATTTATTTTCTTTCGTATTATTGAAGTTTTTGTTTTTTAAAGAATAAAAGATTTTATAATTAACAAGAGCTGTAAATGATAGAGGGATACTAAAAAAGGTTATTGGATAGCATTTCTTATACTTACTGCACTTATATGAAACCGACATACAACTTCCTAAAAATGCAAATGCTTTTTTTGGTGATTTAACATCTTTCGATAAAATTGGTGGAGAAGCCAAATTTGGATTAAAAACCTCCACATGTTGTATGTAAGGGGATTATCTCACGGGCTATTTACAAATAGTAGGTGGGGAATATTTGACGCTTACCTTATTAATTTAGCATAGACTAAGAAGTCGATCGTCAACAGACAATCGACTTCTTAGCTAAGTATGATGTATGTAACCCTTTTTGAAAAATCTTACATGTAGCGCATTCATGCAGCAAATCGTACGTTATGAACCACTGCTAGCAGAAGTCGCTGCAGAGGAAGCGGTAATTGCTGCGATCATAGCAGCCTGCTGTGCCTGTATAAGAACCTCTATCATTGTTTGTAAACCTGTGTTGGCAGCCTGACTTTCCGCACCTTTCTGACTTACGAACAATTGGATAGCAATAAGAATATTTGCATCCGTATGCCAGCGGAATAATTTGTCCCCCTGCAATTTTTCAATGAATGCTCGAATAGAATGAACCTCTTTCTCTCCATCCTCAAGCAACGCTAGTAGCCCGATAGCCGGATAATGCATTTGTTTTACTTTTACCTTTTCTCGCTTTAGCAGATTCCATATGTTTGTGCACTGTGCTACTAAAATATCTTCACTGACATCCTTCTTTAGAGAAAGAATATGACTTAAAAATTGAAGATTATTCCCTTTGTACATACCAGCTGCCGCCAGCTTCTGATAGAGACGTTCCACTCGATCCATAAGCGCCTCTACTTTCTCTGATTGTCCTGCTAGTAAAATAGCGAGCGGGTAATCATCTGTACTTGTAAGAAAGAAGTGATCCTCTTTCATGCGCTTATATACTTGCATTGACCGCTGAATGCGTACGTCATGCTGCCCAGTTTCTTCTGGTAAAAGCGCAGCTGCTGCCAAATAAGTAAATATACTCCGGCTAAAACCACCAGCGACTAATCGTTCATATAAGTCTAGAAACTTCTGAAACGCTTCTTTGTAATGTGTAAAGTGAATATCTAATGTTGCGGCAACCACAAAGCGATGATAGGACTTTAAATAGGAAAACATCCCTACCTGATCCTTAATATAATTACTGATTTCTAAAAAACGCCCAAGATGAAACGACTTATCACTGCCTGCATACATAGCGGCAATCATCATCCCTGTCCGAGAATCACTAGTTTTCCATTTTAGTTCCCCTTTTAACTGTGCATATATATGTGTGTATTGCTCCAGCTTTTGTTGCAATGTAATCATAGCTGTTCCCCTCATTTCCTTGTGTTTCTCTTCTATTATACTATAATTCCATATTTAGGAATATTGTTTTTTCATACAGACTTTGTAAGCTTATACTTTTCTTGTTATTCCCCCCATAATCATCCTATTAGTTATAAGTAAAGTCCCAATTCTTATCTTCCTATCTCTTCTTATCCATTCCTAACAATATGCTCCATATGAATAGGCAACTCATTCACTTTATCCTTTAGAAAATCTGGTTTCAAGTTATATTCACTTACATGCTCTAAAGGCACCCATTGAAATACATACCTTTTGCCGTCTTCTTCAAGAAAGAAAGAATCCTCTCCCTTTGCAGGCAGCTCCAGTAAATTTACTTTATAATAAAAGCTGATTTCATGAAATTGATGTTCATCATATGTGAAAAAATTTTCAGCCATCCAAAGCAGTCTCTTCACATCAACATCTACTCCTAGTTCTTCCCTAAGTTCTCTTCTCACTGCCGATTCACTGCTTTCTAGCATCTGCACTCGTCCACCTGGTATATACCAGAAATCTTCCCCTTCATTTTGAATCATTAACATTTTATTATTATGTTTACATATTGCGCCCACTCGATAGTTGAAACAAGTTTTCTCTAATTTGAATGTAAGATCCATTGTTATGTACCACCTTTATATGATTATTAGATTTAACTACTAAAATATTTTACTTGCAAACTTTGCTTATAAGCGATGATAATAGAAAACAATCCATTAAGCGCAAACAGGATAACTACTCCAATTGATAAATAAGCTAAATCTGGAGAAAACACATAAATCGCATGCCATGGAGAATCCGTACTATAAATGAGTACCGGAATTGTAGCGATAGATAGCACTAAGAAAATAATACCAGAAATGCACCATACGCTTCTTTTACGAATTTTTTTTGATTTCATCTTTATCAACAGATAAACGAGCATTACAAAAAGTAAGCATATTGTCCCTAGTGTAACCAATTGAACAATAGGAGTATTTGAAGGTATATCAACTGGTTCATTTCCATTTATTACATTTATAATACCTTGCTTCAAATAGGAAAGTGCCTCTTCTTCCAAAATATGATTTTTGTTGGTAAGAATCACACCGCCCCAACCCGTTTTCGGTATAAAAAACATTTCTGCATGTGAATCAGGGGTTGAGCCTGAATGCCATATCATTTTCTCCTCAGAATCTGGATTTGTGATTCTTACCCCTAAGCCGTAGTAGCGGGTTTCACCCGTTTGAACATGCGGTGATATATAAAGATTCATAGTGTTTTCAGTTAAAAAATTGTCATTCTCTTGTCGGCTAAGGAATTTAATGTATTGAATCATATCTTCTGCACTTGCTGTTATGTACCCATACGGTGCTCCCCCATTATCATATGTTACCGAACTTTTTATAGGAATCCCAAACCATGACTGATAACCAGCAAGATATCCTTTTTTATATGCAGTATCATTATCAGCTGCTGCATTCTTCATACCTAATGGTAAAAAAATCTCCTGCTTCATGTAGTCAGAATATGTTTGATTGGTAACTTCTTCAATAAGAGCACCAAGAATCAGGAAATTGGCATTACTATATTGATGCTTTTCTCCAGGTGAAGCGGTAAGTGTAACGTTTGATAGACTTTTCACATTATCTTTTATAGCGTTAAACCCATCAGATTCTTTATCAGATATTGCCAAACCTGAATAAGTACTGATACCACTTGAATGAGTAAGTAAATGTTTAATTGTTATTTTGGATGTTGCTTCTTTATCTTTAAGTGTAAACCATGGAAGATATTTTTTGACTGGATCTTCTAGGTGAACGGTACCTTTTTCAATTAGTTTTATTATAGCTAAACCTGTTAATGATTTACTTATTGATCCTATAGTAAAGGGAGTTTCAGTCGTTACTTTTTCCTCAGTTTCTCCCGTTACACCCCATGCTTTAGAATAAAATAAATCATTTTCATGAACGATAGCAATCGAGGCTCCTGGAATTCGATGTTCTTTTAAAAAGGTTTCTACGTAGTTATCTATCGTATTCTTAATATCTTTTTCTGCGGAAACTTTCGAGGCTGGTAGAAATAAAATCACCACATTCCATAATAAGCATATAAAAATGACCATGAATTTTAGTATTTTCATATTAACATTCACCTGCTTATATTTACTTTTCTTATATAAAACACTATCAGCGTGGAAATTAGTATGGAAATAGAAACACTGGTAATCATTAACAGAGAATTCCACCAAGAATTATCTGCTATCTGATACAAAATATTATAGTCAAACGAATTATTAGTATGTAGTGGGTTAAATGATTCTGTTAAAAACATAGATAGTAAGAGTTGTGAAATGGGGTAGGTAACAATTGAAGTAAAGAATCCAATCACAAATAAAATGCCTGTTCTATTTTTTGATTTTCGTATCTGTTTTATTTCAGAATGAAGATCAATTTCATTCATTTCTAAAAAATCTTTGATAAATGTTGTTGTATCTCCTAAATCATTTAGACTATCTTGGCCATGTTCACGACATTCTTGAATATGTTCTAAAAGCTGCTGTTTAATGATTTTTCTGTTCTTTGAACTTATTTGGTATTGTTTTAACTCTTCAAGAACTTCATTTAAGAATTGTGTTTCTTCCATATTCAGTCTCATATTCATTCGAAATGTTCTCCTTTCAAACCACTTTGCAGTAGGGATTTTATATCCTGTTGTAACTCCAACCACTCGTTGATTTTTTTCTGAAGATACATTTCCCCTTTTTCATTCATTTCATAATAAACTCTAACCTTACCACTTTCTGTCATTTCACGATAAGTGTGAACCCATTCTTGATCTTTGAGCTTAGTCAAAATGGGATAAATGCTTCCTACTCCTTTCAGTTTTAAATTGTGTTTTTCTAACTCCTTCATAATTTCATATCCATAACTTTTACCCTTTGACAAAATAGATAACACACACATCTCTAAATGACCTTTAATTAAACTTGTTCTATCCATAGGATAAATTTAACAAAAATATATACTTCATTCAAGTATATATTTTGAAAATATTATTTTTTCTAAAAATAGGAGCGTGCGCACAAAATTTCAAAGTCCCAAACGCATATAACCCCGTCTAAATTTAAGACGGGGCAAGAATATTTTTTTGAAATCTAAATTTTATTACACAATCATATCAGATCTTTTGGATTCCCAATTTAGCAGAATCTATTTCCTTGCAAAATTTTTTCTCTGCTTGATGAGTATATACTCTCATCATAATATCTCCTTCTGAAACCAAACCTCTAGCAATTCGGCCTCTCTTTCTCTTGATATACCTGCTTTTCGTTCTGTATCCTGCCTCGATTTCTCCCATAGATACACATCACAAATAGTATCTTGAATAGGTCTAAAAGAGAGACCAGCGTTAACAGCTTTTTCTATACTGATGAAAAAACTACCTTTCCACGGTTCTGTCTCTCCTTCTAATGGGAAATTTTCAGGAATCCATAAAGGCAACTCCGTCCATGGCTTTACTTTATTCTCAATTAAAAATTGTTCTTCTGCCCATACAAATTCAGCATCGCTATTTGTTACTGCTTTACAAGTATTTAATAGTTCTTCTATCGTCAATCTATTATTCGGCCCTGTCACATTAAACTTGCCTACTTTTCTGGTTTCTGCCATATCGAATGCCCAGGTTGCCACATCTTTCACGTCAATCAGTTGAACAGGACGGTCTGAACGCCCTGGCACCATTATTTTCCCACCCTGTGCTACACGCTGAACCCAGTACGGGAGTCGATCTGAATAGTCAAATGGTCCAACAAGAAGCCCTGCTCTTATATGCAAAACACGCCCCGGCCAATATTTTTCTGCTTCTTCCTCGCATAAAACTTTAAGTGCCCCATAATACTCGTAAGGAGATATTTCCCCATCCTCAACCGCTTTCAACTTATCGCTAGGCGGCATAGGCTGTACACGATAGCCTTCCTTAATATGAAGTGGAATCCAATCTTTGTAAGTAGAGATACTTGATATAAATGTATAATGTTCGATGTTATCTCCAAGTACAGCAGCGATTTTTTTAATTTGATGAGGAGAAAATCCACATGTGTCCATTACAACATCCCATTTTCGATTTGCTAAACATGATACACCACTGTCTCTATCGCCTATTAACTGCTCTACTTCAGGAAATACATCTTTATTCGTGCCACGATTAAATAAGGTGACTTCATGCCCTCTTTTCAATGCTTCTTCTACTAAAGCTCTTCCTAAAAAACGAGTACCTCCTAATATAAGGACCTTCATAATTTTCCCCCATTCATTTTCATAACTTATAAAATTAGTATTCATTTTATATAACGATTTTCCTGGTTAAAAAGTTATGGGGGTGATGAAAAAAAGGTGCTTACTTATTATGCTCTATAAAAAATGTTGTTGCTTTTCTTCAATTCCCAAAGCCATGAAAATTAATGAAATTGCTAACATTTTTGACCTCTAAAATTTATAAATGTAACTATGTTTGCGAATAGGTGTAGTAATAGTTTCAAGAGAATTCCATTATACAAATATCCTTTTTCCAAACCACGATTTTAGATAGTAGGGTAAATAAACACTTCTATTAACATTTCCACAACCTATTAACTTCCACCAATTCCTGATCATGAAATTCCATTCTGTATATATCCGGTTTTGATGTATGTAGTAAAAAGTTCAAATCGTACTGATTGTCATAATATCCCATCATCAAAGTCATAACAGCTCCATGAGTGCCTAATACTACTTTCTGGCCCCGGTAAGTCTTTAATAATTCTTTTAAAACTTTTATAGCTCGGTTCTGACAAACTGCATTAGACTCTCCTCCCTTTAAAGCGAAGTTTGGATCAGAAAATGATTTTTTTAACAAAGGTAATAATTCCTTATCAGATATTCGCTTGTCTTCAGCAGAAAAAAACCTCTCTTTTAGATCTTCAAATACTAAAACTTCTTGCCCTAAACGTTTAGCTAACTCCTGAATAGTTAGGATGGATCGGTGGTATGGGCTTGAAACAAAAACCTCAATACCTTCCCCTTGTAATATATCAGTTATTCAATAAGTATCTAATTTCCCTTTTTCAGTTAACCCTCTTGTTCTTTCATTTTCTTCTGTTTTTGGTGATTCGCCATGTCTCACCATGTAAATGAAAGTTTTCATAATACTCCTCCTTTACATAGCCTATCGTTTTCTACATCTTCTTCACAAATAATACCCTGCTCCCTCCATCCCCATCATAATTTGTATGTACAGATATTCCATCTACTTCCCCATCACCTATTTCAATTTCAAATCCAATTTCTTGATGGAATTGAATTGATTTTTTATTTACTGGAGAAGTTACCGCTTTTACAATATGACGATTATTTGCGCGAGCTGCATCGAAAAAATAAGAGTATAATGTAGAAGCTATGCCCTTTCTTCGATGCTTTGGATTTACTCCAATAAAATGAACATATGCTTCATCGGTATATGTTTATGAGAAAAATCCACATAAAAATCCTGTAATCTCCCCATCCTGCTCGATAATAAAACTTGTTTCTCGGAAATGAACGAAAAAAAGTTTCGGCAACATATCAGCCATATTTCTCCCGCCCCACCACTCATTAAGTACGGAATGAATCGTTACATAATCTTCGTCTTGAAGGTGTCTTACTTTCATTTCTCTCTTCCTCTCATCCTATTATTCCCCATTTTATCTACACTTCTGATTATTAGGTAAATACAAATATCTACTATTACATAGACCCCTTCCATTCTAATGAAAAACATCACTTTATAATATTTGCTATTTATAACAATACTTCCTCCACGTCCTAAAACTTTGACATATAAAAACATTTTATATAAAATGTTTTTAATAATCAGAATATTAAAAATAAAAGAGGTGAACTGATGAATCAACAAAACTCTGTCCAGAAAAAAGCACTCATAGCTAGTTTAATTGGTAGTTCTATCGAATGGTTTGATTTCTTCTTATATGGAACTGCTGCCGCACTTGTATTTAACAAATTGTTTTTTGTAAACGAAGATCCCCTTGTCGCACTCATGCTTTCTTATCTTTCTTTTGGTATTCCATTTTTTATCCGTCCACTTGGAGGGATTATCTTTAGTCATATCGGTGACAAAATCGGAAGAAAAAAGACACTTGTGTTAACCCTATCTCTGATGGGAGGGGCGACAGTATGCATTGGTTTGCTTCCTTCATACGAAACTATCGGTATACTAGCTCCTATTCTTTTAATATTACTAAGAATTATTCAAGGATTAGGAATTGGCGGCGAATGGGGTGGCGCTTTACTATTAGCCGTAGAATATGCACCGAAGGAAAAAAAAGGACTTTTTGGTAGCATCCCTCAAACAGGTGTAACAATTGGAATGTTACTCGGAACTGCTGCGATCTCTTTCATGACAATGATTTCTGGTGATAATTTTGTAACGTGGGGATGGCGAGTTCCATTTATTTTAAGTGCCGTATTGGTATTCATAGGGTTATGGATTCGAAACGGATTAGATGAAACACCAGATTTCAAAAAAGCAAAAGAAAGCGGAAATATTTCAAAACTACCTATTGCTGACACTTTACGTCATCATTGGAAATCTGTACTTATCGCTACAGGAGCAAAGGTAGCCGAAACAGGTCCCTTCTATATTTTCTCGACATTCATTGTTTCTTATGGGACATCGCAGCTAAAACTACCAAATACAGCTGTCTTAAACGCAGTTACAATCGCTATGCTCATTACTACTATTATGATTCCGATTATGGGAAAACTTTCAGATTCAATTGGAAGAAAGAAAATGTACATATGGGGCACAATTGCAATTCTCTTATATGCTTTTCCCTATTTCTTAATACTAAACCAAGGAACAACTTTCTCTATCATTCTCGCAACTGTTATCGGTTTAGGTATTTTATGGGCACCTGTAACCGCCGTATTAGGTACATTATTCTCTGAAATTTTCTCCACTCAAGTACGCTATACTGGCGTTACGCTAGGTTATCAATTAGGAGCTGCATTAGCTGGTGGGACAGCACCGATGATTGCT
Source organism: Bacillus sp. 105MF (assembly GCF_000374885.1). NCBI lineage: Bacteria > Bacillati > Bacillota > Bacilli > Caryophanales > Bacillaceae > Bacillus > Bacillus sp. 105MF. Next base: position 188,339 of record NZ_KB895573.1, read on the forward strand.
GCTTATTTAATGAATGTGTATAACAATTCTTGGGTTCCGGTAGCTTTATATATTGTACTTACTTGCTGCATTTCTTTAATCGCTATCACTGCCGTTTCAACAAAGCAAATTGCAGAAAATGTACAAAAGCAAGATATACAAGCCTAGTCAATTGGGGGATTTTCAACTCCCCCTTTTCTATTAAAAGGAGGATAATTGAAATGATTCATATTACAGAAGAAATGGTACAAGAAACTTATAAAATGAAAGATTGCTTGCAAGACGTCGAAAAGGCATTCCAGTACTATATGAACAATGAGATTACAACACCTGTAAGGCTAAATATACAACACTCTCAAGAAGAGGCAAACTCCCTTTATATGCCCTCTTATGTAGCTCCAATTGAATTTGCATCTACGAAAATCGTTAGTATCTTCCCTCAAAATACGCAAAAAGGGAAAAAAGCACTACAAAGCTTAATCGTTTTAACAGAAACAAATACTGGAGATCATGTCGCGACAATTGAAGCTTCCTATTTAACAACACTTCGCACAGGAGCAATGAGTGGTATTGCGACAAATCATTTCGCTCGTCAAGATGCTAGCATCTGCGTTGTCATCGGATGCGGCGCTCAAGCACTCGGGCAAATACAAGCTGTTATGGAAGTTCGTTCTCTAACTCGTATTCTCCTTGTAAACCGTACAATGCAAAAAGCATTTGAATTTAAAAATCAGTTACTCTCCTTATATCCAAATTGGAAAGGATCCATTGAAATTATGGAATCAGCTGACGAAGCTGTTGCAATGGCTGATATTGTCATTTGTAGTACCACCTCCACTACTCCTGTGTTTGATGGAAAATACATTAAACCTGGTACTCATATTAATGGAATCGGTTCTTACCAACCTCATATGCAAGAACTCGATTTCACTACATTACAGCGCAGCGATAAAATTATTGTAGATACATTAGAAGGTGTACAGCATGAAGCTGGTGATTTCTTGATTGCAAGCGAAAAAAATGAATGGGATTTTTCAAATGTATATAGTGAGCTCGGGGATATTATTTTAGGACATAAACAAGGACGTTCAAACTCTGATGAAATTACTCTATTTAAATCAGTTGGGGTAGCTTTTTTAGATACAGTGGTGGCTAGTTCGATCTATCAAAAATATATGGAAAAATCATCCTTAAAGTGATTCGTCACCATAACACTAGGGATTATTTATATAATGTGAGAAAGGCTGTGAAGTTGTTTGAGGGGTTATAAAGCAATGCTATTTGATTTAGATGATACCTTACTTGATAGAGATAAGGCAGTAGATAACTTGTTTTCAATTATTTTAGAGAAGTGCTATGGGGATGTTAAACAACATTCAGTAAAAAACGAAATGTTGCAGAAATTCAAGGAATATGATAAAAGAAGCTATGGCTACAGTGACAAAGTAGAAGTTTTGGAATCATTTTTTGATGAATTCCCACCAAAATATAGATTGCCACGGAATTACATTCAAGATTTTTGGAATAATAATTTTCCTCATTGTTTTTCTATAAACCAAAATACTATAAATATCATAAATACTATAAAGATGCATGTTAAAGTTGCAATTATAACAAATGGCTCAACTCAGAGACAAAAGGCTAAAATAATTAACACCAATTTAAATAGTTGTTTTGATATAATAATTATTTCTGAAGAAGTGGGATTTAGTAAACCTGACAAACGTATATTTGAATTAGCATTAAATAAGCTTAATGTGCAACCGGAAGCAGCATTATTCGTTGGAGATGACATAGAAAAAGATATTGGTGGCTGTCAAAATGCGAATATAAAGGGCATATGGTTCAATCCTTATATGATCAAGAATGATACCGAAATAAAACCATATGCCGAGATCAATTCTTTTGATAGATTATTAAGTTATTTTACATATTGGGGTCTCGCCACATCACCATCAAGCTAAGAAAAGCAAATACCCCAAAACACAAATTTCATCTCACTTTTTTGTTTTATAAGTTATTAATTTCTTTTAACACATGAAGATTTTTTATTTCAAGGTTCTGTTATCTTTCGTTGTTGATTTACCTTATTAAACTATTTGGAAGTTTTGTTGAACAAGTTGTAAATTTAACATTTTAAAGTAAGAGCATTTCTTTGTAATGAGAAATGCTTTTTATTTTTGTCAAAATTAAAAGGATATTTCAATAACAATAATAATATAATAAAAAACAATATGAATTTATTGTAAAACGATAAATCACATGATAAAATCATGTTGTCATTAAATAAGCGAGGTGCTTTTTATGAAACAAGTTACGACACTCTTTTTAAAGCTAGCTGTTATTTTTATAGGAATCCCAGTTCTTGCATTGTGCATATTTTTGGTGCCTAAGTTCGGGAATTTTGCTGGAGAATTGTATCCAGATATTGCTTATATGAAATCTCTCGTTTTAATCGATATGTACGCGGCAGCGATACCTTTTTACTTTGCTCTGTATCAAGCTTTTAAACTTTTAAGCTATATTGATAAGAACCAAGCGTTCTCGGAATTATCGGTAAAGGCTTTAAAGAATATAAAATACTGTGCCATCACGATCAGTACCTTGTACTTGCTAGGTATGCCACTCTACTATCTCATAGCGGAAAGAGTTGACCCTCCAAGTATCATACCAATCGGATTGGTCATTATTTTCGCCTCTATGGTGATCGCCGTTTTTGCTGCTGTTCTCCAAAGACTTTTACAAGAAGCTATTAATATAAAATCAGAAAATGATTTAACGGTCTGAGGTGGAGGATATGGCAATTATTATTAATATTGATGTGATGTTAGCAAAACGAAAAATGAGCGTAACGGAGCTTTCGGAGAGGGTTGGGATTACGATGGCGAATCTTTCCATTCTGAAAAATGGGAAAGCAAAAGCGGTTCGTTTTTCAACATTAGAAGCGATATGTAAGACTTTGGATTGTCAACCAGGTGATATTTTGGAGTACAAAAGCGATGAAGGCACTCAATAAAAACAGACAACAACTTTCTTCAACCAATGGGATTAGATAGTGAAATTAAGATGAAGGGATAGCGATTAAGCTATCCCTTCTCTGCGTTTATTATTGTTATTTAATTAGAGAATTCCATTGAGAAAAGGTTGATAGAACAAGCCAAAAGAGAAAAAAAGAAAGGGATTACCTATAAGGAACGTAGTAAACGGTTAAGTGGAATCAACGTGTATATTACGAACCTTTCTGCAGAAAACGTTCCAACGGAACATATCCATGACTTATATTCATTACGTTGGCAAATTGGCGTGTCCAGATAAGGACACATTATCTAGTTGGTGAAAGTCCAATCGGGAGAATAGACTCCACTCCCGTAGCCTGAGAGGCGCCATGAAGTGAAAGCGACATGGCGAAGCCTTCTGACATCACATGCAAAAGGCATGTGGGCAAATCTCCAGGTTGTAACGTACAGTGAACGTAGACGTAGCCTCGTTACACGCAATTCCGGTGGCTGAGACGGTCGATAACGTGCGAAAGCAGCAAGAACTGACCGAAACGAGTCTGGAACGGCAGTTCTCACCGGCGACATGGAGAGA